>DASXUJ010000076.1 GCA_036504895.1 Syntrophorhabdaceae bacterium | reverse complement strand
TGGCCGAATTCCCCAACGCATGGATAAAGGATAAGTTCGGGCTTCGCCAGTTCCATCTCCGGGGACGGATCAAGGCGGAGACGGAGGCGATCTGGGCCTGCCTCACCTACAATATAAAGCTATGGATCAGACTCTGCTGGAGACCGCGATGTGCGGGATGACGAAAGGAAAGCGGTAAGGGGATGAGAGAGGGACAAGAAGCAAATAGCTCCACCTAAGATGACTGGCAAGAAGCTACGGTCGAAATACCGGCCCTAGTCACCTGACTAACCGTAAAACTATAGTCAAAAGCAAAAGCAGAGGCTTCGGTAAACTGATTTCTTCACAAGTTCCGGCCTCCAATCCTCGCCTGACGGCACATCTGAACCATCCCCAAAAATCCAGCGTCCACAGCAGGCCGGCAACAATTAATTTATTGAATAATATGGAGCCGGCGGCACTGACGCGGGAGTGGGGAAAGAAGTGAGCGCGAGAGGTGGTATGGATATTATCGGAAAAGGTGTGTTTAAAGCAACGGTTTCTTTTCCTGAAGTGCGGACCTAACCCCGCTTCGACGATATAACGCTTTCCGCACGTAATCGGTAGTTTCCTATCAGAAAGCAGCTTTGCCCCTTCCTTGTCGGAAGCCACAATTTCGTAAATTCCTCTGGACATCCGCCGTTTCGAGTGGTACTGACATAGCGAAGACTTGCATCCAACCCTTCCATCTCACCAAAAGGAGGTATTCCTTGAAGAGAGACCCCTTTTACCAGCAAATCATCGACGCCTTGGGCAGACAGCTTGACCCGGACCTCTTTGAGAAATGCGCCGCTGACCTGTTGCGAAAAGACTTTCCTGGACTTGTTCCTGTTCGCGGAGGTTCAGATGCCGGTATGGACGGAGCCGTAGCCGACCGCGAGGATATTCCGTTTCCCTTAATATCGACTACAGGCAAGGATGTGATTGGCAATCTGACCAAGAACTTGCGGTCCTATATTGAGCAAGGTGGGAACAGGAGAAAGTGCATACTTGCTACCAGCCAAGCTCTCACGCCAGCGAAACGGAGAAATCTCGAAGGAAGAGCTCAGAACATGGAATTCCTCTTGCTGCAGATATATGATCGAGAGGCTTTCGCGGACCGCCTGCTCTACAATCCCAAGTGGTGCTTGGAGCTGCTGAATCTCACAGGCGATCTCTCTCCTCTCTCCCCCGTCCCTCTGAGCACGAGGCCCTACGCGAGTGAAACGCTGGTCGGGAGGCAGGAAGACTTGAAGTGGCTCACGGATACACCCGGGGACAGGGTGCTTACGGGACAGCCGGGATCGGGAAAGACATTTCTTCTTCGCCAGCTTGCAAAGGTAAGCGATGCCCTGTTTGTAATAAGCAGAGATACTTCAAAAATTGCCCTAGCCTATCGAGCCCTCAGACCCGAAATAGTCATAGTGGACGACGCTCATCTTGACCCATCCTTCTTGACAAGGCTCTCGCATGCGAGAACGGAAATAGGCGCCTCCTTCGATATAATAGCCAGTTGCTGGGTTGGTACCGAGGACAAGATCCTTTCCGTTCTTAACCTTACGACCCAGAAGTGTAGACCGCTAGATCTGTTGACGAGAGATCAAATTGTTGAAATAATCGGTCAGTTAGGGATCAGGGACCCAGTCGATCTGGTCCGCGAACTCGTGAACCAGGCCGAAGGCCGACCAGGTCTTGCTGTTACCCTCGCATACCTTTGTATCAATGGTGACGCACATAGAGTAGCTTTGGGGGACGTCCTCTGTAAAACGATTCTGAATAGCTTCGAACCTATAACAGGCAGACGGATTGGTCCCATATTGGCAGCCTTCGCAATCGGCGGTTCCTCTGGCATGCCTCAAAACGCTGCAGCGGGCTTCCTGGGCTTGTCAATAGCTGATTTACAAGAGACTGTAACCTACCTCGGATGGGGCGGGGTGATATCACAAGACAGTTATAGGAAGACTCTATCGGTGCATCCTGCGGTCTTACGTTTTGCCTTGGTTAGAGATATCTTTTTCGGAGGTCCCGCCCGTATAGACCCGACCGACTTAATTTACAATGCCCCTGACAGGCAGGACGTTTTACTCACTTTGATAGGAGCCAAGGCGAGGGGTGCCCTCATCTCTTCTGATGATTTGTTTGCGAAATTGGAAGCGGGGGGAGGAGATGGTGCTTGGAGCGCATATGCATGGCTTGGAGAGGATGAAGCTGGCAGGGTCCTCGAATGCTATCCCGAGAAAATCCTGAAGATAGCTCGGCCCGCTCTTCATAGAGCACCTGAGGCCGCCATTCCCCTGCTCATTAAGGCTGCCACAGGAGATCTGAGGCCGCTGCACTCCACCACGGATCATCCGCTAAGGATAATTCAGGATTGGGTGGAGAGCAGCCGGCCCGGCTCGGGACTGGTATTAGAAAGGAGAGAGTGTCTTCTTCGCTCTATCGAAAAAGCCTTAGCAATCGGTCTGGATGAGACGACTTGCCTGAGAGCTATTTCTCACGTGTTTTCCCTTAATTATACAAATGTTTTTTCCGACCCAGGTTCAGGCGACAAGTTTACGATAGAGAGTGGCTCGGTGACTCTCCGCGAGCTGAATCAGATTTGTGATTTGTGGCCGAAGGCATTTCACATCATTGCCAAGCTTAAGGCTGTGGATATCCCCCCTATTGCTGAATTGATACATGAAGTGGCATTCCCAACTCCTATGGGAGGAAGCCTTGAAAAAGGGTTTCGTGAAACCAGGAAGGTCCTCGTTTCAAGAATAATGAACGATCTTGCCCGAATGCCAACAGCCCGGCTGGGCCTTCTTCATCGTCTAGCCTCGACCGCACACTCGCTGCGGATAAAACTGGACGTACGAGTGGGCAGGGATTTTCTGACTCTTTTCCCGGTAAAGGAAGGTCCCGATTGGAGAAGAGACCAGGAACATTGGAGAAAGATGGCCGAAACCATGGCTAATCGATTTGCCAAGAAGAACCCTGCTGAAGTCGCCAACAGAATAGCATTCCTGGAAAGCGAGGCCGGGGCTGCAGGAATCACGTGGCCTCGACTGACACCTTTGGTTTGCGGTATGATTGCAGAGAGAGTCACAGCGCACCCCGTTTGGATTGAAAAACTGATTGAGGTTGGCGCGTCCGGTGATTTAGTCGAGCCTTTTCTCAAGAAGATTGTTGTTAATGATGGACCCGGTTGGGAAACGCACGTAATGAAATGTGCCGAGATCGATAATCTCAGGTACATTGCAGTCCAGATCGTTTTGACAAAGCAGTCTCCTCCGCCAGAACTGCTCGACCATATACTGGAGAAATTGGCGGGCCTGTCAAGCGTAGTAGAGTTGCTATGTTTTCGGGGACTGGCTCCCGATACCACATTGGCGAGACTGCTTGCCAATACAGATCCCGCGATATCAGGAAAGGTGGCGATAGCTCAATGGCAGGCAGACCCGGTAGGCCAGATCTCCCCTAGTCTAATGCCTTTGTGGAGAAATGCTATCCTCAGATTGAACCACGATGATTATTGGCTCGGAGAAATATTAAAAAAAGACACTGACCTCGGTTACCAGTGGCTGAATGAACATATCGTTATGGAGGAAATTCCATATGAAACACAAAGGATTATAGGGGAGATTGTTCGTTCGCTGGACGAGGACAAGAGAAAGGCGAGCCTGCAACTGGTTGCGGATGAACGCTATGTCCCGAAAATGATCGACAGCTTGGTGGGCGACTCTCTTATGGTTTATGAAGCGCTTCTGAATGACGCAAGGAAGAGAGACTATCACCTCTTACCTCTTCGCGGCTTCAAAGAAGGGGCGCTGGGAGAGGAGACCTGGGACATAATCAAATGGATACCCAAGGCAGGATTAGCACTGGCCAAGGGATATCAAGCCAAGGACATCGCCGATGCTGTTTTTGGCGACGGCTGGAGTTGGGAGGGCAAACTGTCTAACATGTGGAGGCGGTGGCAACATCACTTTAGCGAATTGTCCAAAAATGAGGACCCGGATATAAAGGAGATAGCACGAATTGGGGAAAAACTAGCAATAGAGCGACTGAAAGATGCCATCGAAGAGGAGAGGAGGGAGGACGTATACGGAAGGTGAGCGCTCTTCCCGTTGTCGTTACAAAAATAAGCCATGGGGGTCATGGGGGACGTCCGTGACATTTTGACATTTGAAGGGAATTGCAGGAAAAGGGTGTCCGCTGGCCTTGCTTTCGAGATCTTCTGAAGGCTGGATGGACTTGCTTTCAAACCACAACTCTCGGTCAAGCGCTTCAGCCCCGCTATTTTGCTTGTAGGTGCTATAACGAATCGCCCATGTCCCTGTCGAACCCACGGGCGGGTTGTGGGGGTCGTTCCTGGAGTGACTTGCGTAGGGGCTGAGGGACCCTGCAGCGTAGGATTCCGGTGACGGCGTAGCCGGCACGCACGTTCGGATAGGAGGATCGGGCCTGACAGGACCAGCCGGTTTGCGGACGACCAAAGTGCCAAACTCCATAAATAGACTGCGCACTGAGCGCGAGGAAGCCGGGAGCGTCTTGGGTCCAGGCCCGGAGCAGGTGGAGCGGAAGGAATGACTCCCGCAGGCCGCCCGTTCCCCAAACAGGCTTAGCCCCCCGTTTTGCCTTTGTCCTTGCCTTTTGTCTTTTCCTTTTGTCCTTGCCTTTTGTCTTTTCCTTTGTCCTTTGCTTTGCCTTCCCTCTCGGATTAATTTAGGAGATATCGGCATTAATCCCGTTATATAAAAAGAAAAGGCGCAGCTTCGAGCATCCCGAAGCTGCGCCTCCCCTACATTTTTCTTTCGTCCCGCCCCATGCCATCGAGGCACACAGCGGGCGATAAAAGCTGCTTAGATTTTGTTCCCTACTTCCCAGCCCGCTGCTGTGGTGTCGGGTATGACGCCGGGTAATTCGCCGTCGCCTATGTTGTAGACTTCTTTTACTTTCTTCTTGAGGTTCTTTGCCAGGTCCTTGTTCGGCGCGAAGGGGAGGGCGGGGATTACGTTATCGGCGGGGATGGTTTTTTTCTCGCCTTCTTTTGTCTTTATTACCAACCCCTTGTCATTGATCTCCACGAGCTTGACGCCGGTCAGCATGGGTACGCCTTTTTTTCTGAACCAGTAGAAGAGGCGGGTCTGTCTTTCGGGGGCGAGGCCGTCGCCCATTGCGTCGCCTGTCTCAACGATGGTCACGTTTCTGCCTCTCTTGGTCAGGAACTCGCCCAATTGGCAGCCCTGTATGGAGCCGCCGATAATGGCTACGTTCTTGCCTACGGGCATCCAGATGCCGGTGAGCTTGCGGAGCATTTTCGGGCCGAAGAGCCTTAAATAGAATCTCAGCGTGCCGTAGAGGTCGCTGCTTTTGAGCACCTTGCGGAGGTTCATGCCGGGCAGGTTCGGATAGACGGGCACGCCGCCCAAGGCCATGACGAGGACGTCCGGTTTTATCCGGTCTATATCTGTTGCCTTGAATTCGGTCGAAAGCTTTGTGGTGACCCCGAGCTTATTGATCTGGCCCTTGAAATAATCGATGAATTGGGTCAGGTCTTCGACCTCGAAGCCTTTGACCATGGCTGCAAGGGGCAGGGCGCCGCCCAGATAGTGGCCCTTTTCGAAAAGGGTGACCTCGTGACCTCTCGCGGCTGCGACGCGGGCAGCCTGCATTCCGGCCGGGCCGCCTCCGACCACTACCACCTTTTTCTTTTTCTTGAGGGGGCTCAGTTCATACTGCTCCCTGCCGAAGCTCGCGTTGATGCGGCAGTGGCGGGGCTCGCCATAGGATTTATTGCAGTTGCCGCAGTGCGTGCAGGGCTGAATGTCGTCCAGCCTGCCCTCTTTGACTTTATTGGCATATTCGGGATCGGCGAAAAGGCGCCTGGTCATGCCGATGAGGTCGGCGTTGCCCTCTTTCAGGACCATTTCACCCAGGTCGGCATCGAAGCCGCCGACGGCCATGACGGGTATGTTGACCGCCTTCTTCATGATCGCGGTAAGAGGCATGTTGGCAAGGGGCCCCCTGCGGCTCCAATCCAATTCCTTGGGAAACTCCGCTATGGGGATATGGGTGTCCGGATAAAAGAGTACGTCGTGGTGGTATGATCCCTGGTGCATGCCTGCCCAGTGGGACCTCACATGGAGACAGTCCACCCCCACATTCTCGAAGATCTTCGCAACCTCGATGGCCTCTTCTACGGTGAAGCCTTCCTCGCCTGCCCCGATCTCGATGGCATTCATGAGTACCTGGACCGGGAAATCCTGTCCCGCCCGTTTCTTTATCTCTTTAATTATGTTGACCAGAAAACGCGTCCTGTTCTCCATGCTCTGGGGGCCGTACTCGTCATCTCTCTTGTTCCAGAAACGGGAAAGGAAGGTATGGAAGAGGTGGTCGGCGCCCGCGTTGATCTCGAGCCCGTCGAAGCCTGCCTTAGCGGCCCTTAACGCGCCACTCGCGTAGCGCTCCGTGATCTCTTCGATCTCGGCTATGGTAAGCGGGTGGGGCGGCTCCGCCTCATGGACGTCGAATTCCGATTTCAAGGTCACTGCGGAAGCGGCTACCCGGGGCGCTATCGTGTGATAGACGCCGCCCCAGGGTCCCCGGTGATAGAACTGGAGAAAAGTGGGGCAATCATATTTATGGATCTCGTCCGTCAATTGTTTGATATCTTTAATGTATTTATCGTCGTCGATCCGAAACCGGCGGTCGCCCTCCTGGGACAGGGGCCATTCCATTGCCGGGGTCTCGACGATCACGAGTCCGAGGCCGCCCTTCGCGAGGGCCCCGTAAAATGCCTTGGCCAGGGTGCTGATGCGGTGCTCGCCGGAGTCGAAAAAATAGGTCTGGGCCGCAGTCTTGGCCAGTCGGTTTTTCAACTCGACTTTGCCGATCTTGAAGGGGGAAAACAGATGCTTGTACCTGCCGTCTACCATGGATATCCTCCATTTTTATTGGGTATTATATATATCGGGCCGTCGAAAACCCTTTGTCTGTGTGTTAAGTCAGTCTGACCACCGAACGTATTTCTTGCTCACCTGCTCCAATTATTAGACCGGTATAATAATAAACTGTGTATTTTGCCAGTATGACCATAGAAGGTATTTTCTGCTCACCGGCCCCATTTATTAGACCAGTATAATAATAATTATATCAGGTTTTTTGCACTTAAGCAAAAAATTCTCGAATTCCCGAATCCAACAGGAACAATGCGTTCTTGGGGTCGTAACCTCTTATAATTGTACACTCTTCCGCACACTCGGCATTGCCCTGGATTGTACACTCTTCCGCACACTCGGCAATCCTTCATTGGATAATATCATGCACAGGGAATTTGTACAAACAGACGGGGCCGGCCCCCTGACCTATACTTGAAATTTCCTTCTCCGCGAAACAGAATAGGTGTATGAACCTCAGGGTCCAGGGTAGCGACTTACCCGAAGGCATATTAAAGGAGGTCGGTTCCCTCCTGGGCAGGGCAATCCTGCACCCGTCGGAGGTGAACTACCTTACGACTACAGGGACGGTCTCTTTTCTGCTGGAGCGATTCCCGATTCTGGAGAGGTCATTTCTCGGCCATCCCACACAGTCAAAAGAGCCCGTGCCTTGCAGGGTCACCATCAGGAATGTCACCGACTGTCAGATCGACGAGAAGAAACAGCTCCAAAGTATTTGTATTCTTTTCGGGGTGAGGTTCAGAGAGAAGACCATCTTTTTCAGCTCCCGGGAAAAAGATGGGGGAGAGGCCTGTTACGCCCTCACGTGCCGGACTTCAGGGATCGACATAGCGATTGTCGACCAACCCGAAACAGATGCATCTATTAATCCTCCCGTGACCTCGGTAAATCCGACTACCTGAACACGAGCAGAGAGAGAACGGCCCCGGCCACCACTATGTAGAAGGTATCGACTTTCTTGAGTAATGCCGCGAAGGCGAGCATGGCTATGGCAACGCGGGTATAATCCCAGGGCACGAGAAAGGCGAACTTGACGGTCATGAAAAGGAGGAGGCCCAGAAACGTGGCGAAGGCGCCCTTTGTGGCCGCCACGAAATATGTCGATGATTTAAGGCGGTCAAAGAGGGGCGTGGTAATAAGAAGGAAGAGGAAGGAAGGGGCGAATACCGCGCCCGTGGCTACGACGGCGCCGCGTATTCCTTCCGTGAGATATCCTACGAATGTGGCGGTAATCATGATGGGGCCGGGCGTCACCTGGCCCAGTGCGATCCCGTCCATAAAGGTGGGGCCGGTCATCCAGCCTTTGACCGCCACCACCTCGTGGAGCATGAGGGGCAGGGCCCCGAATCCCCCGCCGAAGGCGAAGCAATCTATCTTGAACATCGCCAGGGCGACCTCGAAGAGCCTCGGGCTTACGGCAAAGGCCCCATACATCCCGGCAGCCACGAAAAGGGCTACCAGGAGTATCGGTCTCACATCCAACGGTGTATGGTACGCGCCTTGAGGGCTTCCGCCGCGCCTTTTTACCCGTAAAAAGAGTGCACCCAGGGCGGCCCCCAGGAGGATGACGAGGAAGGGGCTCGCTCCCACGGCGAATAAAAGGGCGGAGACGAGGGCGAGTCCGATTTGAGCGGGCCTTTTCATGAGGCCCCGTCCCAGGAGGAGGGCAGCATTCGCGACGAGGGCGACCACAATCACCTGGAGGACCGAAAAAAGGGCGAGGGCTGCATGGAGTGTATGGTAACGCAGATATAAAGAGGAGAGGGCGGTCATGAAGAAAAAGGCGGGAAGGCCGAAGCCGATAAAGGCGATGAGGGCGCCCCACACGCCACGGCTCTTCAATCCCACATATGCGGCGGTCTGCATCGCGGTAGCGCCGGGTATGGACTGGCAGAGGGCGACCCCGTCGTCGAAGGTGCTCTCGTCGAGCCATCCCTGACGACGGACTGCCAAGTCCCTGATATAGACGACCATGGCGGGGCCCCCGAATGCGGTGATGCCGAGCCTCAAAAACGACAGGAAAAGATCGGAAAGATCGGGACTCTTCACCTGAATCTATTTGACCAGGGGCAGGACCGCCTTGAATTCGTCCGTGCCGGCCTTTCCGAGGATCTCGTAGATAAACATCTCCGTGGAAGTGATGAGCGCACCCTCCTGCATCATCCTCCTGAGGGCAATCTCCTTGTTCTCCAGGACCCTCGACGATACGGCGTCGGCTACCACGTGGACCGCGTAGCCCGATCCCGCCTGAAACGCGGTCTGGGCAACGCATATGTGCGCCTCTGCTCCGGTGAGTACGAGTGTTTTCCTTCCTGTTCCATGGAGGCGGTCGGTAAAATCATGACAGGAAAGGCAATTGAAATGGACCTTCCTGACCGGCTCCGCCTCCGGCAGGGCCTCACGCACCTCGGTCACGGTGGGGCCGAGCTTCTCCTGCTCCGTGACGAGTACCGGAATCCCCACGATCTTCGCGAACCGGGCGAGACGTACAATGTTTGCGATGACCGTCTCCCGGCCCGCAATCGCGGGCATCAGTTTTTCCTGCACATCGATAATTACGAGAATAGAGTTGTCCCGGGTGATCACATTCCTCTCCTGTTGAATGGTGCACATGATAGTATCCTCCCCTTGTCCGCGCAAGGCCGCCCCATATGAGCGGCGGCCTTGCATTCCCTTATTTGCTGTTTTGCTTCAGGGCCTGTTCGAGCTTCGGGATATCCGCTCCGGAGACCACCTGATCGTTGACGATGAAAAAAGGCGTGCTGTTTATGCCCAGCTTGACTGCCCATTCTTTGTGAAGCGCGAGGAGGCCGTCCACTTCAGGCGTTTTGCAGACCTCGTATTTTTTGCCGTCCAGTTTGCCTGTCATGGCCTCTTCATAGGCTGCGGCCTTATCGGTGGCGCAAAACACATATCTGACCTTATTTTCCGCATCGGGATGATTGGGAAGGGGCATGAAGAATACATATCTCGTTACATCCTTCTGTTTATTGAAAAATTCCGAGGCCTTCCTGCAGTAAGGACAATCCGGGTCGGTAAACTCTATGACCTTGCCCTTTCCCTCTCCGATCTTGACTGCCTTATCGAGGGGGAGTTCCTTCGCCTTTACCGCCATTGTCCCGTAGGTCGCGGCCTGGAGCTGCTCCCGGCGTTTGGCCGTAAGGGAGACGCCGGTCCGGTCTCTGATCTCGCCCACGATGAGATAGCCGGGGTCAGGCGCAAAATAGGCGATATTCGGGCCCGAGGTGATCTCGTAAATCCCCTTTATATCCGTCGGCTGGATGGAATCGATCTTCACCTGGGGAAACATCTTCTTAAACGTCTCTTCCGCAGATTCCTGCTTCTCCACTTTTTGCTTCGAGGCTTTTCCGCCTTTCCCTTTTTTACCGGTATCGGTGGTTTGGGCAAGGGCCGAAAGGGTGAAGGCGTAGACAAAAACCATGATAAGTACTGCAATGAATCCCTTCTTTTTCATATGTCCTCCTTACTTTCTGAATATGGAAAAAAGTATGGTGAGAATGATGCTGATGATGATGCTCGTGGTGAGGGGGAAATAGAAGCTGAACCGCTCCTTCTTCACGTAAATATCGCCCGGCAGTTTCCCGAGAAAGGGGATCTTATCGCCGAACATGAAGGCGAGACCCACCACCACGAGCACGATGCCCGCCAGGACCAGCATTTTCCCCATACCCTGCATCGGCCTATTTTCCTCCGTAACGCTCGTACTCGCTCATGATACAGCCGCAATAGGGCTGGCGGTACATATTGAGGGCCTTCGACTCGTCGATCCCCTCCTTCCATCCTCGCCGGAAGTCCCGGTAAAGAAAGGAAACTCCATATGTTTCGGCCAGCTCGAAACCGATGGCCTTGATCTCCTCGTGCCGCTGGTGCTTACTGTAGAGGAGCGTGGTGGATACCGCATCCATGCCTGCCTCGGAGGCCTTCATGAAGACCCGGGCCAGCCTCATCCTGTAGCAGAAGAGGCAGCGGTCCTTTCCGAGCGGCAGGGCCCCTGTTAAAAAACCTTCGAGATCGTACTCCCGATCGACCGTCAAGGGGAGGAGGCATATTTTCGCGTAATTCTCAAGAGTGACAAGGCGCTTCAGAAATTCCGTATAGGGATGGATGTTGGGGTTGAAGAAGTAGCCGGAGACCTCCCGGCCTTCCGCCCTCAGCTCCCGGAGCACATATATGCTGCACGGGGCGCAGCATATATGGAGGAGCACTTTGTTGCCGACCCTCATGGCCGCCTCCTTGGGAACAAGGTCCTATTTCGCCTTCTTCTTGTGCTGGATCGCTGCCCTGGCCGCGGCAAGTTTCGCGATGGTGACCCTGTAGGGTGAGCAGCTCACGTAATCGAGCCCCAGCCGGTGGCAAAAATCGATGGAATTGGGCTCCCCTCCATGCTCGCCGCAAATGCCGACCTTGAGGTTCCTCCGCGCTTTCCTGCCGAGGTCGACTCCGATCTTCATGAGCTTGCCCACGCCGCCCTCGTCGATCCTCTGGAAAGGGTCGTAGGGAATAACCTCATGCTCCGTATAGTACTTCAGGAACTTCACCGCGTCGTCCCTGCTCATGGCGAGGGTGGTCTGGGTGAGGTCGTTGGTGCCGAAGGAGAAGAACTCGGCGACCCCGGCGATCTCATCCGCCGTGATGGCGGCCCTCGGTACCTCGATCATGGTCCCCACGCGATATTCGATTTTTTCTTTATGAGCGGCCATCACCTCCGTGGCGATCCGGTCGACGATCTCTTTTTGGAGGGCGAACTCCCGCACGTATCCCACGAGAGGTATCATGATCTCGGGCTTCACCGTGACGCCTTCTTTCTTCACCCGGCAGGCCGCCTCGAATATGGCGCGCACCTGCATTTCGGTAATCTCGGGATAGACGATGCCGAGTCGGCACCCCCGGTGGCCGAGCATGGGGTTCTCCTCGCGCAGGGTCTCGATCTTTGCCGCCACCGTCTCGTAGGGGACCCCTGCCTTGGCCGCGAGGGCCCTGGTCTCTTTATCCGTGTGGGGGAGGAATTCGTGGAGCGGGGGATCGAGGGTCCTTATGGTGACGGGCAACCCGTTCATGACCCTGAAGAGGCCCGTAAAATCCTCCTGCTGCATGGGGAGGATTTTCGCGAGGGCTTTTTTTCTGCCCTGAAGGTCGCTCGCCACGATCATCTCCCTCACCGCGTCGATCCGTTCTCCTGCGAAAAACATGTGCTCCGTCCTGCACAGACCGATGCCCTCCGCGCCGAAGGCGACCGCCACTTCCGCCTGCATGGGCTCGTCCGCATTCGTCCTTATCCCCAGGGTCCGCGTATTGTCCGCCCACTTCATGAGAAGCTTGAAGTCCTTATAAATTTTAGAATCTTTAGGGTTCAGGCTCTTCTCCACGATGACCCTCAGGATCTCCGAAGGTATGGTCTTGATCTCGCCCTCGAATACCTCTCCCGTGGTGCCGTCAAGGGAGATGAAATCCCCTTCCTTGAGGCTCCTTCCCCTCGCGGAGAGGATCTTCGTCCGGTAATCGATCTCCACCTCGCCGCACCCGGCCACGCAGATTTTACCCATCTGCCGCGCCACGAGGGCCGCATGGCTGGAGACGCCGCCTGTGGAGGTGAGTATGCCCTGGGCCGCGTTCATGCCCCGCAGGTCTTCGGGTGAGGTCTCGCTCCTCACGAGGATGACCCGCTCGCCGCGGGCCGCCCATGCCTCGGCGTCTTCCGCATGAAAGACGATCTTGCCGGAGGCGGCGCCGGGACCGGCGTTTAACCCCTTTGCCAGGAGACGCCCTGCGACGAAGGCCTTCACTTTTTCTTTGGGATCGAATATGGGCCGCATAAGCTGGCTCAACTGCTCGGGCTTGACCCGCATGAGGGCCTCTTCTTTTGTGATGAGTTTCTCTTTCACCATATCGACGGCGATCTTGAATTCAGCGAAGGCGGTCCTCTTCCCTGTCCGGGTCTGGAGCATCCAGAGCTTGCCGTTCTGTATGGTGAACTCGATGTCCTGCATATCCCGGTAGCGCTCTTCCAGTTTCCCGCGAATCCCCATGAGCTGCGTATAGATGGCGGGCATTGCCTCTTCGAGCGATTTTATTGAATCGGATAATTTATCTTTCGAGTTGATGGGCAGCGGGGTCCTGATGCCCGCGACCACATCCTCGCCCTGGGCATTCAAGAGGTATTCGCCGTAGAACTCATTTTCACCGGTCGCGGGGTTCCTCGTGAAGGCCACGCCCGTGCCGGAATTCTCGCCCATATTTCCGAAGACCATGCATTGGACATTGACGGCCGTGCCCCACGTGGCGGGTATGTTGTTCAGTTCCCGGTATGTCACGGCCCTCTCCGTGTTCCAGGACTTGAATACCGCACCGATGGCGCCCCAGAGCTGCTCGTAGGGGTCCTGGGGGAATTCGGTTTTGAGCCTTGTCTTTATCTGTTTCTTGAAGCTCGCCACGAGGTCCTTCAGGTCTTTGACCGTAAGCTCCGTATCGAGGGAGACTTTCCGCTCTTTCTTTTTGGCCTCTATCAGGACCTCGAAGGGGTCGCGCTCTTGCTTGGATTGCGGTTTGAGCCCCATAACCACGTCTCCGTACATCTGGATAAAGCGGCGATAGCAGTCCCATGCGAAACGCTCGTTGCCCGTAAGTTTTGCGAGGCCTTTGACCGCTTTATCGTTCAATCCGAGGTTGAGCACCGTGTCCATCATGCCCGGCATGCTCACCCTTGCCCCCGACCTCACGGAGAAGAGGAGCGGATTGTCGGGGTCGCCGAAGGATGTGCCCATCGCCTCCTCGACCTTCTTCATCTTTTCCATGACCTCTTCCTTCAATCCCGTAGGAAAGGTCATCTTATTCTGATAGAAGTAGACGCACGCCTCGGTGGTGATGGTGAAGCCAGGAGGGACGGGGATGGCGAGATTTACCATGTCGGCGAGGCCCGCGCCTTTGCCGCCTACGAGATTTCTAAGCCTTTCCCCTGCCTCCGCCTTCTTTCCGGCGAAGAGATAGACGTACTTTGCCATGGTCTTGTTCTCCTTAGTCTATTCGGATTTTCGAAAAGTCTGCGAATCGGAGGAACATGTCCTTTATTTTCTTGAGGAGGGCAAGCCTGTTGGTGCGTATGGCGTCATCTTTGTCCATGACGAAGACCTTATCGAAGAAGTGGTCGATCGTTTCTTTGAACCCCACGAGGAGCGCGAGGGCGTCTTTGTAATTTCCCGCATCCATGGAAGAGAAAAACCCCTCCTTTGTCCGTTCATAGAGGTCGAACAGGGCCTCTTCTTCCCCTTCGGCAAGAAGGGACCGATTTACTTCCACCTCTTCCGTGAGGGCCTTGGTGATGTTATAGACCCGTTTGAACCCCACCATGAGCCTCTTGAAGTCCTCGATCGAATCCTGGGTTTCGAGGGCATGAAGCCTGAGAGCGCCGTCATGGATATCCTCGGCCACCACGGGCAGCACGCTTTCCACGAATTCCTGGTTGTGTCCTTCTTCGATCATGGAGAATTTGAAGCGGGTGGTCATGAACTCGAGAAGCGCCGCCATGGTCTCTTCAAGGCTGACCCGTTTCTTTATGGCGGAGCCGCTCTCGTACGATTTTTCGATGAGCCTTTTCAGGGGGATGGAGAGCTTCCGCTCCATGATTGTCTTCATGAGCCCGAGGGCCTGCCTGCGCAGGGCGAAGGGGTCGAGGTTCCCGGTAGGGCTTATGCCAACGGAAAAGAAGGAGACGAGGCTGTCGATCTTGTCGGCAACGGCGAGGATCGACCCCAGGGAGGTTGCGGGAATTGCGCCGTTTCCGCCCGTCGGGAGGTAATGCTCTTCTATGGCGAGGGCCACTTCAGGCGTTTCCCCCTGGGCTTCGGCATAGATCCTGCCCATGATGCCCTGGAGCTCGGGGAATTCCCCCACCATGTGGGTGAGGAGGTCCGATTTCATGAGCCGGACCGCCCTTTCGATCTGCCCTTTCTCCTGGTAGCCGAGAACCGTGGCGAGAAATGCAGCGACCTGAGCCACCCTTTCCGTCTTCTCTTTGAGGGTTCCGAGCTTCACGTGCCAGACGATGGAGGAGAGGCGGTCGTAGAGGTCGTAGAGCTTCGCCTTCTTATCTTCGTGAAAAAAGAATTCCGCGTCCGCGAGGCGCGCCCTCAGGACCTTCTCATTACCCCGGATTACGTTGGCGTCGTCTTTCGGCACCGTATTGGCGAAAAAGATGAAATAGGGCATGAGGCTGCCTTCGGCGGTGAAGAGCGGAATATATTTCTGATGGGACTTCATCACATTGACGAGCACCTCTTTGGGGATAGCGAGGTACTTCTCGTCGAAAGCGCCCCGCAGGGCATAGGGAAATTCCGTGATATAGACGATCTCCCTGATCAGCTCCTCATCCTTCAGGGCCTGGCCCGCCGTCTCTTCTTCGTTCTTTGCGATGCCTTTTCGGATCAGGTCGAGCCGGTCTTCTTCTTTGAGCATGATCGAGCCGGCCTTCAGCTTCTCGAGGTATTCCGAAGGGTCTGCGAGGGTGATGGGCCCTTCCGAGAGGAACCTGTGGCCGAGGGTGGTCTTCCCGCTTCTCACGTCGGCGAGGGTGAAATCGATGAGGTCCGGACCGAAGAGGGCGACGAGCCACTGTATGGGCCGGGCGAATTCGAATGTCCCCGCGCCCCACCTCATGCGCTTCTGGAAGGGAATTTTTGCGACCGCGTCTTTCAGGATGCCGGGAAGGACGTCCCGCGTCTGCCTGCCCCCTTCCTTCTTCTCTACCACTACGAATTCGACGCCGTCTTTTATGCCTTTCTTGAGGTCGTCGAGGCCGACCCCCTGGGATTTCGCGAAACCGGTTGCCGCGGGGGTGGGCTCACCCTCGGGATTGAAGGCCCTGTTGTAGGGGGGGCCGAACTTGACAGAGACGCTCTCATTCTGGGCATCCGCCATATTCTTGATAAGGACCGCTATCCGTCGCGGGGTCGCGTAGACTTCGGGCTCGTCAAAGGAGATCAGTGCCCCGCCGAGGAGCTCTTTCAGCGTCCGGGTCAGGCCTTCTCTTGCCGGCTCGAGAAAACGGGCGGGAATCTCTTCGGTGCCAACTTCAAGTAAGAAATCTCTCATATTCTTAGGTTATCCATTTCTCAAAAGGGGGAACCCTGCTTCTTCCCTCTTCTTAATATAAAGCTCCGCGCAGAGCTTTGCGAGGTTTCTCACTCTGCCTATGTAGTTGGCCCGTTCGGTGACGCTGATCGCGCCGCGGGCATCGAGGAGGTTGAAGACATGGGAGCACTTGAGGCAGTAATCATAGGAAGGGTAGACGAGCTCCCGTCCACGGCCGATCCTCTCGCCTTCGCGCTCGTACATGTCGAACAGGGAGCGGAGCATGGCGGCGTCCGATTCCTCGAAATTATAGGTGGAATATTCTTTTTCGGGCTCGAGGTAGAGGTCCTTGTAGAGGATGTCCTTATTCCACTTGATGTGAAAGACGTTGTCCACGTCCTGGAGGTACATGGCGATGCGCTCGGTGCCGTAGGTGATCTCCACGGTGACGGGAGCGAGGCTGATGCCTCCCACCTGCTGAAAATAGGTGAACTGGGTGATCTCCATGCCGTCGAGCCAGACTTCCCAGCCGAGGCCCCAAGCACCCAAGGTGGGTGATTCCCAGTCGTCCTCGACGAAGCGGATGTCGTGGTATGCGGGATCGATGCCGAAGGCGCGGAGGCTATCGATATAGAGGTTCTGGATGTCCTTGGGCGAGGGCTTCATGACGACCTGGAACTGGTAGTAGTGCTGGAGCCGGTTCGGGTTCTCGCCGTAGCGCCCGTCGGCGGGACGCCGGGAGGGCTGGGCATAGGCGGCGTTCCATGGTTCGGGTCCCAAAGACCGCAGGAATGTGGCAGGGTGAAAGGTGCCCGCGCCGACCTCCATGTCATAAGGCTGCTGCACCACGCATCCCTTGTCAGCCCAATATTTCTGCAAGGCAAATATCAAGTCCTGAAAATACATTGGTTATCTCCTGAATTCTGTATAACATAAAATCCGCGCCCATCGCCATTAAATTCAGGCGGCTGGGATGGATAAAGAGGGAAAAGCGGGGGAGAGATGGGGGAGTTGGTGGAGGATGGGAGGGAGAAAAGGCGTGCACTTGGACGGTCGCTGAATCGGAAGGGATGCCCCATCTCCGCCGCCCACTTCCGCTCATGCACTCCGACGTATGCATATACGCCTCCGCGCTATGATGCTCAGTGGACGACGAATCTGGAACATCCCTTCCGATTCAGCGACCACTCACACCGGCACATTTGATTTCCTTATAATAAGGATGCCGGGCAAGCTCGCGGG
>DASXUJ010000075.1 GCA_036504895.1 Syntrophorhabdaceae bacterium | reverse complement strand
ACCCTCAAGTCCTCCGGTCTCCTAAGTCTCAAAAGATTGAAAGACCTCTACAGGATCAGACACATATGAAGATAGAAGAGAAACTCGCCCTCGATGCGTTCAAGACCGACAAAGAGAGCCACATCACCATCAACCACGAGATATGCAGGTCCCGTTGCGATCTTCGCCCCTGCCTCTTCGTCTGCCCCGCCCACCTCTATTCTTATAATGAAGAGCACGACGAGATGGTGGTGGAGTATGCGGGCTGCCTCGAATGCGGCACCTGCCTTGTGGCGTGTAAGGAGGGGGCGCTGAACTGGAGCTATCCCAGAGGGGATTACGGCATCCAATACCGCTTCGGTTAGCCCCGTCGCCTCTTCTTCCGCCCCGCTTCGTTGTCTGCGTCGTCACTCTCCTCGACGTATTATAAATACGCCATCGTCGGCTCCTCCTTGCCGCCTCACGGGACGAAAGAATAGGCGACGGGGTGTGTACTCTGGGCTGCCTTCTTCCTCAGCTCTTCGTTGGCTGCGTTGTCGCTTTCCTTGACGTACCTGAGGTACGCCTGCGTCGGCTCCTCCTTGCCGCCTCGATCTGAGAAAGAAATCAGCCCGCTATGGGCCTAACGACGTAAGATAATCTAAAAGCTAGAATATACTTTAGAGTGACTGAGGCTAATTTTGCGCCCATAAGATGGCGATCGGACTGCAAAAATGTGTTAGATTACAGGTATGAAACGACTTGGGGAGTTGCGCGGGAGGCGGTGGTTTACTTGTAAAATAGGCCTCGCGTTGTGTATAGTGCTTTTGGTTTTTGGAGGGATTTGTTTTTTTGGCGGGTGCGCTACCAGTGGGAATGAGGCGGGGGCTCGGGCTGGCTGGGTTTCGGACCATTTTGATGGGGAGCGGTTTTTTAATCCTGCCTCGGTGCAGGGGACTGCCGCTGCGGTACGGCGAGGCGGCTCCTGGTGGCTGTGGCGGTTTATTTTTGGTCGGGATGTGCCGGACTGGCCGGAGGAGGTTGACGTTTCGGTTGCGCCCCGTCCTGCCGCGCGCGTGCCTGTGGGTACCCTCCGCATCACCGTGGTCGGCCACTCCACATTTCTTATTCAAATGGACGGTTTGAATATTTTAACCGATCCGATCTGGTCGGAGCGCTGCAGTCCCGTATCCTGGGCGGGCCCGAAGCGGCGGCAGAAGCCCGGCCTTAAATTCGAGGATCTGCCTCCCCTGGACGTGGTGCTCGTCTCTCACAGCCATTACGATCATCTCGACCTGCCCACCCTGCGGCGGTTGAGCGAAAGAGGTGCGTCGAAGGCCGTGGTGCCTCTTGGTAATCTCGATCTTGTACGGAGCGCCGGTATCTCGCGCGTAGACGAGCTCGATTGGTGGCAGTCGGTTAGGCTTGGACCGGGAGTAATGATTACTATGGTCCCTGCACAGCATTTTTCTTCACGTACCCTGTGGGACCGAAACAGGACCCTCTGGGGAGGGTTTGTGATATCCGGGCCTTCCGGCAGCGTCTATTATGCCGGAGATACGGGATATGGGCCGCATTTTCAGGAGATCGGACGCCGTTTCGGACCCATACGGGCGGCGCTTCTCCCTATCGCACCCTTCAGACCGCCTCAGCCGAAGGGTGATCCGGGTCCAGCTTATATGAGCGTCCACATGGGACCTGAAGAAGCAGTCAGGGCCCATGTGGACCTGGGGGCACGGGTCAGTATTGCGGCCCATTTCAGGGTCTTCCAGCTTGGATGGGATGGGTTTGACGACGCGGTGACCTCCCTTTCCAAGTTCCGTACTGCTTCCAGGCTGAAGCCGGATGAGTTCCTTGCCATTGCTCCGGGCCAGAGCCGGGATCTGAGCGTTCCAGTGGAGATTGCCCGCACGGCAGTCCCTGCGTCCGCGGCTGCTTCGGCCCGTTAGGAGGGAAGCATGAGTTATGGCCGCGACGGTGCCCGTGCTGATACCATATGATCCGGGAGACCCAAATCCATGAATGAAAATGAACCGTGTGAAACGGTGCCTCAGGAGGAGATTCGCGGCAGAATTGACTGCCTGAAGAAGCGTATGGCGGATGAAGGGATCGACTTTGCCCTTATCTGCCAGAATGTGGATAAGTATTATTTTACGGGTACCCTGCAGAAAGGCGTCCTTGCCGTAGCGCCTGGCCGGGACCCCATTCTTCTGATAGAAAAAAGCGTTGAAAGGGCAAGGGCCGAGACGCCGTTGCCCTTCATCACGGTGGGGAGCGACAGGGAGGGCGCTGAAATCCTGAAGAAGGAAGGGATCATTAAAGGTGTCGCGGGGCTCGAGCTTGATGTTCTCCCCGTGGCGCTTTACGAGCGACTGAAGGGCCTCCTCGGCTTTACCCGCCACGCGGATGTTGCCCCTTCCGTGAAAGAACTGAGAGCAATAAAGAGCCCTTTCGAGCTGGATCAGATCGGAAAGTCCGGCTCCATCATGACCCGTGTCTTCGAAAAGGCAAAGGATGTGATCAGGGAAGGGATTACGGAGCTTGAGATCGATGCTGCCCTTACCGCCGAAGGCAGGAGGCTGGGCCATCAGGGGTTTCTCCGGATGCGGGGGATAAACCAGGAGATGATGACGATTACTGTCCAGGCCGGCTTTAGCAGCGCCATAACCACGACCTACGCCGATTCGCCCATCACGGGGATGGGTGTCACGCCCGCGGTCCCTATCGGCTCATCCTTCAAGAAGGTCGAGAAGGGGGTCCCTGTCACCATCGATTATGGGGGAGGATATCACGGCTATACCACGGACGAGACGAGGGTCTTCGTGGTGGGAGAGCTTCAAGAGCTTTTCAGAAAGCCTTATGACGCGGCTCACGAGATCCTGGAAGACCTCCTCTCCTACGGCGCCCCCGGGGTCGATTGCAGGGACCTCTACGCGAGGGCGCTCCGCATTGTGAAAAACGCAGGTCTTGAACACTATTTTATGGGCAGCGGAGAAGGGCAGGTCTCTTTTATCGGTCACGGCCTCGGTCTTGAAATTAACGAATTGCCCTTCATCACCGCACGGCACGGCACAATCCTCGAAGAAGGAATGGTCTTCGCCTTCGAGCCTAAATTCGTCCTTCCTCCTCATGGAGCAATCGGAATAGAGATCGACGTGAAGGTGGGGCCGCGACGGCTCGAAAGAATAACCGGAGACTCTTTCGAAATCGTCCGCCTCTGAAAAGAGGCAGTCCGCCTTCCCCGGAGCACGTCTTTTTTGTTTGACAGCTCTCCATATTTGAGATAACATTCTTTTATTATTATGGTATACCGTATGCAATACTAGGAGGGCGAATGGAGGCATTGATAATCGGCGGAACAGGGGGCATGGGACAGGGGGTCGCGCGGGACCTCATCAAACAGGAGCAGATCACGCGGGTAGTTTTGGGAGATATCAATATTGACCCCGAAAGGGTACAGGAGAAGCTGAAGGCAAGCAAGAAGATATCGCTCATCAAGGTTGATGTAAACGACCATGCCGGCATGGTGAAGGCGATTCGCGGCGTGGACGTGGTCGTCAATTGCGCGGGCCCTTTCTATAAGACTGCCGTGGCGGTTGCGAAGGCCGCCGTGGAGGCGAAGGTAAATTATATAGATATTTGCGATGATTACGAGGCAACCGATATCCTCTTTAAATCCGATATAGACAAGGCCGCGAAAGAGGCGGGTATCACCGTCCTTACCGGCATGGGCTCCGATCCGGGCACCAACAACGTGATCGTCAAGTGGTACGCCGACCAGCTCGACCGTGTCGACGATGTCGCCCTCTACTGGGTCGTGAGTATCGCCGAGCTTGCCGGGGCCGCCTGGGACCACAGCCTGCACATGACCCTCGGGAAGATCCCCCAGTACCTCGATGGCTCGCTCCAATATGTAGAAGGCGGGGCCGAGGTAGAGACTGCCGGTTTCCTGGAGCCTCTTGGCACCTGTGCGCTCCGCTATGTAGGACACCCTCAGCCTCTCACTATCCCTAAATATATAAAAGGCGTGAAGAATGTGGTGATCAAGGGCGCCCTCATTCCGGGATGGGTGGATGAGCTCATAAAAGAGCAGAAGGAGACGGGTTTCCTCGGCAAAGAGCCAATAGAGGTGAAGGGCGTCAAGGTAACGCCCTACGATCTCGCTCTTAAAATGTGGGAGACCATCCCCAAAGGGAGAGACAACGGCCCCTTTGCCTCGGGTCTCAAAGTGATCGTGAGGGGCGAGAGGCAGGGGATGAAAGTGACCTATACCGCCGATATCGTGGGAAGGATGGCGCCGGGCACGGGACTTCCCGCAGCGATTGCAGCCCTTATGCTCGATGCCCGTGAGATCACCGAAAAAGGCGTCGTCGCCCCCGAAGGGTGTGTAGAGCCGAAGAAGTTCCTTGCAGCCCTGATTCAGAGGGGGGCGAAAATTCATCAGACGGAAACAATCGAATCCCTCCTCATGGTGTAAGCCGGGCCGGATGGAGCCTTCACCGGGGACATATGGCAACAGACAACTGCCCGTCGTCAAAAAAATTGAAGGAGAGTCTCTATGAAAGAAGTGAAGAAGCTGAACATAACAAAAAGCGTCGAACTTTTTGAAGAGGCGAAAGGGCTCGTCCCCGGGGGCGTCCTTGGGGCACGAAAACCGAGCGACTTTATCGAAGGGGAATACCCAATATTCCTGGAATCCGGGAAAGGCGCCAGGCTCATCGACGTAGACGGCAACGAGTATATCGATTTCCTCTGCGGCTACGGCCCTATAATCCTCGGATACAGAGAAGAGGAAGTCGATGACGCGGTCATAAGCCAGATAAAGAATAAAGGCTTCTGTTTTACCCTTACTCAGCGGTATCAGAACGAGCTTGCGAAAAAACTGAGGGAGATGGTCCCCTGTTCGGAGACGAGCGTATTCCTGAAGACCGGCTCCGACGCCACGACCGCGGCGGTCCGTATCGCGCGGGCGCACACAGGCAGGACCAAGGTGATACGGTGCGGATACCACGGCTGGCACGACTGGTGCGTGGAGATGAAAGGGGGAATACCCGAAAAGCTGTACGAAGATATCTTCGAGTTCAGATACAATAATCTCCCTCAGCTCGAGGAGCTGATGAGGAAACACGGCAGCGAGACTGCGGCGGTGATCATGACGCCTTTCGGTCATCCCCTTCACCAGAAGATGGAAGAGCCCCAGGCGGGTTTCCTGGAAGGGGTCCGTGATATTACCCGGAGATACGGCTCCATCCTCATTTTTGATGAAGTCCGCACGGGGTTCCGGCTCTCTATGGGAGGAGCGCAGGAGCGCTACAAGGTGAGCCCCGACCTCGTCGTCCTCGGCAAAGGCATGGCGAATGGGTATGCCATCAGCGTGGTAACCGGAAAGGAAGAGGTCATGATGGCGGCGGCTCACAAACTCTTTATCTCCTCCACCTTTTTCCCGAACAGCGACGGCTATATTGCTGCCCTTAAAACCATCGAGATCCTTGAAAGAGATAACGTACTGGGTAATATCTGGGAAAAAGGCGGCCGGCTTCTCGCGAGAATCCAGGCTATAATAGATAAGTATGACTGCGGCGCCGAGCTGAGCGGTGTGGCACCCATGTTCTTCGTTACCTTTAAACGAGAAGAATCAGGAGACCATAAGGGGAAGAGAGACGACTTTTTCATCCAGCTTATAAGAAGGGGCATCTTCTTTACCCCTCACCACCACGGCTATATCGCCTATCGTCATACCGAAGAAGACCTCGATATTACCGTAAACGCAATGGACGAAGCCATGGCCTATGTGAAAGAAAAATACAAGAAATAGCCGATAAGAGGGGACCTGCGGGTCCCCTCTCCACCGCAGACACGAATCCCCACACAAGAAATATCAATATCCGCCGTAGTGCGAATCCACGACAGATTTACCCCATTCTTGAAGTTTCACTTGACAATATACCATCAGAATGCTAACAATGGTCTTATAGAGCAAACTAGAGTTTCATCGAGAGAACCTAATTCAGGCCGGACGGCACATTGGATCGAGGGGGTGCACGCCTGAATGAGAGGACCTGTCCCTATATACGTGCCGCAAGGCGGTTCTCTCGAAATACTCCCGTCCTGTCCTTGACGGGAGTATTTGATGAAGAAAACCGGTCTTGAAAGGCTTACATTAAATTACCCCGCGGAGGTTCCCATGTCTTTGGAAGGAAAACTGGCACTGTTTACGGGCGCTTCAATGCCCAAAGGTATCGGAAGGTATTCCGCCCTTGCACTCGCGCGAGACGGCGCTGACGTGGTAGTAACGGGCTTTCACCACATGGAGGGCGCTCGGGCGGTCGCGGAGGAGATCAAGGCGCTGGGAAGACGGTCCATGGCGGTGGAGATGGATGCAAGTAACGCCGCGGACGTGGCGAAAGGTTTTGCCGAAATAGGGGCAGGGCTGGGTCACGTGAATATCCTCGTGAATAATGCGGCCCTTATGGGCCACAATATCAGTATCGCAAAGACTACGGTCGAAGAGTGGGATTATGAGGTGAAGCTCTGCCTCAATTCCGCCTTTTACTGCATTAAGCAGGCGTGGGCCTCGATGTGCGCCGGCAAGTATGGCCGGATCGTCAATATCACCTCCGTGGCGGGTGTGATGGGCGGCGCCGGGCAGTCGAGTTACGGGGCTGCCAAGGCAGGGCTTATCGCCCTTGCAAAGTCCGCTGCCCTGGAGGGGGCGAGATTTAATATTACGGCCAACAGTGTACTCGTCGGAATATCGGCCACCGATTGCCACGATCAGCTTCCCGAGTCGGCGCGCCAGGCCATCGAAAGGAGGACGGCCTTCCGGAGGCCCGCGGCCCCCGGGGAGATCGCCGATGCCGTGGCCTACGTAGTCTCCGACCGGGCTTCCTATATGACGGGCGCGGTCATGAACTGATGGGCGGCCTCGATCTTTTCGTATTTTAGCGCGACTATCCTTTTCCAGGGGAGGTTTCCATGGCCATAGAAGGATTCGAGCATTACAGACCCCAAGACGCGGAAAGGTACACCAAATACCGGTATTGGCTGGGCCTCACATGGGGCGATATGTTCGACAAGGCAACCGACCTTTATCCCGATAAGGTAGGTCTCGTCGACGATACGTCCCGTCTCACCTATGAAGAGCTACGCCAAAAGGTGGACCGCCTGGCAATAGGCTTCATGGACCTCGGAATAGGGGAGAAGGATTTCGTGCTCGTCCAGATCCCCAACTGGCACGAATACGTGGTCACTTTCTTTGCCCTTCAAAAAATCGGGGCTATCCCCGTCCTGCTCATTGCCCGCCACGGCCTTGCGGAAATCATGCACGTCTGCGGTCTTACCCATCCCACCGCGTGGATAGGGCCTGCACGATACAGGAACATCGAATTCCTTCCCATGCTCGCGAGAGTCAGGGAGGAGTATAAAGACCTTACCCGCCTCATATCGGTGAGATCGCCGGATCATGATGAGTTTATTCCACTCGAGACCCTCATAGAGAAGGTAAACCTCTCCAAAGAGAACGTAGCGGCCCTTAAGGCAAGGCGGCCGGACCCCATGGAGGTATCGATGATACTCCTCACCGGGGGCACCACAGGTCTTCCCAAGGCAGTGCCCAGGACTCATAATGACTATATCGCAAGCGTTGAATATCATTCACGGGCGTGGGAAATGACAAGCGACGACGTGGTCCTCACCGTTGCGCCCGTGAGCCATGCACAGGCCATGCACAACGGGGTGGGGGGTGCATTTTTCAACTTCGCCAAATATGTGCTTACCGATTCCACCGAGGCCGCGGATATCTGCAAGGTGATTGAAAGAGAGAGGGTTACCGCTTTTCCCACAGTGCCCGCCCTGGTCCAGCGGATGGTGGGCCTCGAAAACCTGAAAGAGTATGACCTCAGCTCGTTAAGAAAGATTTACGCGGGCGGCGCGCCGAGCACCCCGGAGCTCGTCCAGAGCATCTACGACAGGCTGGGCTGCAAATTCGTCAATGCCTTCGGCTCCGCCGAGGGCCCGGGGGCAATGACCCGGCTCTCCATGGACCTCATGACGGTCTGCACCACGGTCGGAAAAAAGGACTGCCCCTATGCCGAGATAAGGATCCTCGACCAATACGGTGAGGAGGCGCCGCCGGGCCATGAAGGCGAACTCACCGTGAAAGGACCTAATATCTTCACCGGTTATTTTAAATCAGCGGAGGATAATAAGCTGACCTTTACTTCCGAAGGTTTCTTTAAGACCGGTGATCTGGCAAAAGTGGACGAAAAAGGGATAATTACAATCACCGGAAGGATCAAGGAGACGATCCTCCGGGGCGGAGAGACGATAAGCGCGGTGGGTATCGAGCGCCTGATCAGCTCCCATCCCGACGTGGCCGACGTGGCGGTAATCGGCATGCCCGACAAGGCGCTGGGAGAACGAATATGTGCCTATATAAGGGTAAGGGAGGGCGGCTCCTTCACTTTCGGCGAGCTCATCACCTATCTCAAGGGCTGCGGGGCTTCGGTCCTCCAGCTGCCGGAAAGGGTGGAGTTCATCGATAAGATCCCCCTTACCAATATAGGAAAGGCGGATAAAAAGGTCTTGAAGGAGGATATCAGAAGAAAGCTCGAAGGATAAAAACCGCTTCCCTAAGGATCGAGCGCCTGAAAAGGTTATCGAACCGACCACAATTGAGCGAAAAGGGGGTAGAAAATGAAAAGACAAGGACTGTGGCTTCTGGTAAGTGCACTTTTGCTTTTCCCCGGTTTTTTCAGCGCGGCCCAGGCAGCGGAACCGATCAAGCTCAAGTTCGCGAATTATTTCCCCGTCGTGCACAAAAACACGATCTTCGGTAAAGAGTTCGCAGACGAGATCAGAAAACGGACCGGAGGAAGAGTAGATATCTCCTACTACTCGGGAGGAACCCTCCTCACCGCCCCGAAGATGGCGGCAGGCGTTAACTCGGGGATCGCCGATATCGGGCTTGCCCACTGCGCCTATTCCCGCGGCCGTTTTCCCGTGATGGAACTGATGGAACTCCCCATCGGATCGCCGAGCGCCTACGTGAGCACCCATGTGGCCAACGACTTTTACGATAAGTTTAAACCCAAAGAATGGAATGATTACGTGCCTCTCATGTTCAGCACCTCTCCTCCGGCCGTGCTTCAGACCCTGACGAAACCGGTCCGGAACCTGGAGGAGCTGAAGGGATTGAAAATCAGGGGCACGGGCAGGATCGGAGACTTGGTGAAGACCCTCGGCGCCACTCCCATGCCGATCGAGATGGTGGACCTCTACGAGTCGCTCAGGCGAAAGGTGATCGACGGCAATTTCGGCCCCATGGAGCAGCTCAAGGGGTTCAAGATCGGCGAGCTTATCAGGCACGCCACCACGTGCTGGAAAATCGGCACCTCATATACTTTCTATGTAGTCATGAACAAGAACAAGTATAACGCCCTTCCGGCGGACATTAAGAAGATATTCCAGGAAACCGCCAATGATTTCAAGGATAAATGGGCGGTCCAATGGAATGAGATCGAGATAGAAGGGGTCCAGTTCCTGAAAAGCCAGGGAGGCCAGCTCGTACCTCTCACTGACGCGGAATCGGCCAGATGGGTAAGCGCTGCCCAGCCCGTCATCGCGGAATTCAAAAAGGATCTCGTTGCGAAAGGTTATGGCGACAAAGAAGTTGAAGGGTGGTTTTCGTACGTGAAGGAGCGTATCGAATATTGGAAGAGCCAGGAGAAGGCAAAGAAAGTGCCTACCCCGTACGAATACTAAAGAAGGCTCTCGCGGCCCGGAAACCCGGGCCTTATCCCTTCTATTCCTTGATCGCTTCCACTTCGAGGCGGACCATCTTCACGTGGGTCGCGCCCGTCTCGTCCACGGGATGGGTGTCGATATAGCAGTCCACTACTTCCTTGATGAACTCTTCCCGCCCCTCTTCCGGTATCCTCTCGGTAAAAGGCATCCAGGTGGTCCTCACCCAGGCGGCAAGCCCGGCGCGGTCCTTGTGGACCATCTCTTTTTCAACGAGGGCGACCCTTAGCGGTGTGAGCCGGGCGGCCCTCAGCCACTGGAAATATTCCTCAGGTCCGCGAAAAAAGTAAGGGGCTTCGAACCCGGCAAAGTAAGGGGCCCATAAAGGCCTTTTCGTGATCTCGGTTACCGATGCAATGATCCCCGCGGCGTTTCCCGTTCCCCCGGTGGTGGCGATGAGTCTTCCGCCCGTCAGGAGCGCGCCATGGACACGTTTCAGCACGGACTTTTGGTCGTCTATCCAATGGATGGCCGCACTCGAGAAGACGAGGTGGGCCTGCCGGTCAACGGCGAAGGTGCGGGCGTCGGCCTGAATAAAGGAAAGGCCGGGATAAAGCTCGGGGGGATAAGTTTCCTTTGCGTAAGATATCATTTCGGCGGAGCTGTCCATGCCGGTGACGGAGCCTGAGGGCACGTGGCTAAGAAGCTCCACGGTCACCTTGCCGTCCCCGCATCCGAGATCGAGGATATGCTCCTTTCCCGTCAGGTCGAGTTTTTCTACTATCTCTTTTGCCCAGGCTACCTGAGCGGAAGACGATTGTGCATACCGAACAGGGTCCCATTTCACCATCTGCCGTCTCCTTCTGCGGTGATTATCTCTGCCCCGAAAAGGCGGATGCCCTACTATATCACAGTGCGGACCCTTTGGCGAGTTCCCTCCTTCGCGCCGATTAACAGAGACCTCAGGGACTATTTTATCGGCCCTCCCGGACCCGTATACGTTTTGCGGAATATAGCAGAAAGAGACCGCAAAGAGAGGCGGCCACGGAGGCGGCTAAAACAGCCACTTTGGAATTTCTGACCAACACCGGATCACCGAAGGCCAGGTTGGTGATGAATATGGACATGGTGAAACCGATCCCTCCCAGCAGCCCCATGCCCACTATATGCCTCCACCCGAGGTCGCCGGGCAGCCTTCCCATACCCAATTTTACGGCGAGAAAGGCAAATAGCATAATACCGACCGGTTTTCCCAGAAGGAGCCCCAGGAAAATGCCCCACGTGTTACGGTCCATAAGCGTTTCATACCAGCCGGGAGAGAAAAGAATTGCCGTGTTGGCGAGGACGAAAAGGGGGACGATTATGAGAGGCACCGGCCTGTCGAGAAACCGCTCTACCTTGTAAGAGGGTGAGGACTGATTACCCTTGCCGTAAGGGATTGCAAAGGCGAGCAATACGCCCGTGATGGTGGGGTGAACTCCTGATTTCAGCATAAAGAACCACATAAACACTCCGGCGACCAGATAGATCGAAATGATCTTGTTGTTCAGTCTGTTCAAGGCGATGAGGAGCGCGAATATGGCCAGGGCGCATGCCAACGATAAGCATGAAAATGCCCGTACATAGAAGAAGGCGATGATGAGTATGGCGCCCAGATCGTCGATGATGGCGAGGGCGGTGAGAACCACTTTCAAAGAAACGGGGACCCTTCGACCGAGGAGGGAGAGGACGCCGAGGGAAAAGGCGATATCCGTTGCCATGGGAACTGCGAAGCCCGCCTGCGTAGGGGCGCCTGTGTTAAAAGCGAGATGTATCAGGGCAGGCACCACCATTCCCCCAATGGCTGCCATTACCGGGAGGACCGCCTTTCTGGGCTGTGCCAGCTCCCCGGCGTAAAGCTCCCTTTCGATCTCCAGTCCCACGAGGAGAAAAAAAACCGTCATTACCCCGTCGTTTATCCACTCCGCGATGCTGTGGCTCAGGGTCGTGAAGGGCAGCGTGATCTGAAGGTTGTAATCCCAGAATCCCCTGTAGTAAACGCCCAGCGGGGTATTCGTAACAAGAATGGATGCCAGGGTCGAGAAGACGAGCACGAAGCCGCCCGTTTTCTCGTTCTTTACAAAATCCTGAAAAATTTTTGTAAGCTCCGTCCCCATCCTTCTCTAACCTAAGACAGGAAGAGACGTGGTGGAATTCGGTCAAAGATTTTTTATGTCCTTCCTATGGCCGATGAGCACAGGGCCCTCCGCGGGATGAGGGGGCGCATTCAGACGGCCGGCTGCCGCGGGACTCACGTTCCAGATGCGCTCCCCATACTCCTTTATCGCCCTGTCGGAAGAAAACTTTCCCGCCCGGGCAGTATTCAGGATGGACGTTCTCGCCCAGCGGTTCCCGTGCCTGAATGCTTTGCCGACCTTGTCCTGAGTATCGATATAGGACCGGTAATCGGCGAGGACCATATAGGGGTCGCTGCCGAGGAGGGATTGGACGAGGGCCTGGAAGGGCGCAGGGTCACCCCCGGACAGGAAGCCTGAAGATATGAGATCGATTGCCGCTCTCAGCTCCCCGTCGGCTTCATAATAAGAGTGCGGTATATAGCCGCGGCTCCGAACCTCGGCCACCTCCGGAGTAGTTAAGCCGAAGAGAAAGAAATTCTCGGAACCTACTTCTTCCCGTATCTCCACATTTGCCCCATCGAGGGTCCCGATGGTGAGGGCGCCGTTCATGGTGAACTTCATGTTTCCCGTTCCTGAGGCCTCTTTCCCTGCAAGGGATATCTGCTCCGAAAGGTCGGCGGCGGGACAGATCTTCTGGCCGTTCTTCACATTAAAGTTGGGAAAGAATACGACCTTCAGCCTATCCGCTACTACGGGATTTCCGTGTACCGCGTCCGCCACCGAATGAATGAGCTTGATGATAAGCTTCGCCATATAATACCCTGGGGCGGCTTTTCCGCCGAAAATAAACGTGCGGGGGGTAATCTCCTCATCCGGGTCCGCAAGGATGCGGTTATAGAGAGTGAGGATGTGGAGAATATTGAGGTGCTGTCTTTTATACTCGTGGATTCTTTTGACCTGAATATCGAAAAGGGACGAGGGGTCGATCGTCACATTGCAGCGCTCTTTCACCAGGGCCGCAAGGTCCTTTTTGTTCGCCCTCTTGGCTGCCCGCCACTTGTGAAGAAAGGCTTTATCATTCACATGTTGTTCGAGCTTCCTGAGTTCCTGGAGATCGGTGATCCATCCATCGCCGATAGCCGAGGTGATAAGGCGGGAGAGGCGGGGGTTGCTGAGAAGGAGAAATCGCCGGGGAGTGACCCCGTTCGTCACGTTCGTAAAAAGAGCCGGGTCGTATTCTGCGAAATCGCGGAGCAGGTCACGCCTGAGGAGCTCGCTGTGAAGCTCGGCAACCCCGTTGATCGCGTGGCTCCCCACCGAGGCAAGGTGGGCCATGCGCACGAAGCGCTCCCCTGATTCATTGATGAGAGACATACGGCGGACCCGGTCTTCTTCTCCCGGAAATCTGAGGCGCACCAGACCGAGAAATCTGCGGTTGACCTCATAAATGATCTCCAGGTGGCGCGGGAGGATCTCCTCGAACATAGATACCGGCCATGTCTCGAGCGCCTCGGGCAGGAGAGTGTGGTTGGTATAGGCGAAGGTCCGCCTGGTCACGTCCCATGCCCTATCCCAGTCCACCTCATATTCATCGACGAGAAGCCGCATCAGCTCCGCCACCGCGATAGAGGGATGGGTATCATTGAGCTGTATGGAGAGACGGTCATGGAACTCTTGAGGAGAGACGCCGAAAATACCAAAGACCCTGAGCATGTCCTTGAGCGAGCAGGAGACAAAAAAGTACTGCTGCACGAAACGGAGTTTCTTGCCGGTTACAGGCTCGTCATTCGGGTAGAGGACCTTGGTGATCGTCTCCCAGGTAACCTTCTCCTCCACGGCTTCGTAATAATTGCCCACATTGAAGTCCTGGAAATCAAAAGATTCGATGGCCTCGGACTTCCAGAGGCGAAGGGTATTACAGAGAAGGCTCCCGTACCCGGTGATCGGCGTATCATAGGGCACGCCCTTGATCATCTTCGCAGGGACCCATTTTACCTTGTATTCCCCCTTCTCGTCCGTCAAGATTTCCGTGTAGCCCCCGAGCCCTACCTCCTGGCTCAGCTCGGGTTGAATGATCTCCCAGGGGTTCCCCCGGCTCAGCCATTTATCGGTCTTCTCCGATTGTCCGCCGTCCCTGATCTCCTGATCGAATATACCGAATTCGTACCGTATGCCGTAACCGATCGCGTGTATGTTAAGGGTGGAGAGAGAATCGAGATAGCACGCGGAGAGCCGGCCGAGTCCGCCGCTCCCGAGGCCCGGCTCCTTCTCTGCTTCGATCAATGCCTTGAGATCGATATGGAGTCCGGCCAGGGCCTTACGGGCGCAGTCGTACATCCCCAGGTTGATGAGGTTATTTTCCAGGTGGGGGCCGACGAGAAATTCCGCGGAGAAATATCCGACAAAGCGTGATTTGTTATTCATATGATGTTTTATGGAATGGAGCCAGCGGCCGAGCAGCCTGTCCCGGACGGTATACGCAAAGGCCATGTAATAGTCATGTAATGTAGCGAGTTCAAGGGTTCTCCCCATGGTATAATTGAGGTGCTCCAAAAAATCGAGTTTGAGCACCTCGGGATCGGTGCCTGTCCGGCGCATCCGGGAAAGGGGAGAAGAGGAGCGGATTTTGTTGCTCCCCCCATTGTCCTTCTTTATGTTTCTCATAGCATCTCCTTCAGGTATATCTTATGGGCAGGTAGTCCGAACTCGGGCCGCACATTTGAGCGCCCCTTGCATTGGTATCATAATTATTCTCTCCATCCCTTGGCAAAGTCAACTGCGAAAAGAGACGATCTCGCCATCTGCCGGAAAAATTCCGCAATTCCTGGCTTATAGTATTATTATGTAGGACAGGCCATGCTCACCCAGGACCATGAGGTTATGGAAGCGGCTTTCGATCGCGGCATCAATTACGTCGATACGGCCCGCAGGTATATGAACGGCAGAAATGAGGAAATCGTGGGCAGGGCGCTCAAGGGCAGAAGGGACAAGGTATTTCTAGCCACAAAAGCAGCCTGGATCTCTCCGGAACATATTACCGCGGACGTGGAGACGAGCCTCAAAAAATTGAGGACCGATTATATCGATGTCATTCAGCTCCACAATGTGGATAGCAACAGCAAGGCCCGTGCCCTTGCCCGTGAGACACGGGAAGTACTCAAGGGTCTTCGCGCGCAGGGGAAAGTGAGGTATGTCGGCCTCACGACCCATACGAACCAGGCGGATGTCCTCAATGCCATGGCCGCCGATCCGGAGAAATTCTACGACACCGTTGCGGTAGGGTATAATTTCAAGAGCCCTCCCGGGATCAAGGAAGCCATTGCCCGGGCTGCATTAACCGGTGTGGGCGTAATCGCCATGAAAACTCAGGCGGGAGGATACAAGACTGAGGCTTTGGGCCCGTTGAGTCCCCATCAGGCTGCCCTCAAATGGGCTCTTCTCGATCAGAATGTGACCGCCGCCATCCCGGGGATGAAGGACATGGCCATGGTGGAGGAGGATACGGCGGTTATGGGCATGAAATTCACCGCCTCCGACGCCCGGATACTCACACGATATTCACACGCGGTAGAGGGTATCTATTGCCGCCTTTGCGCCGATTGTGAAGCCACCTGTCCCGGACACGTGGCGATAAGCACGGTCAACAGGAGTCTCATGTACCTGGAGGGCTATGGGAGTGCGGAGCTTGCCCGGTCGACTTATAAAGAGATCGGCAAAGAGGCATCCCCCTCGGTATGTATCGGCTGTGCGGTGTGCAAAGCACGTTGCGTCCACGGGCTCAATATCAGGGCAAAGATGGAAAAAGCGGCTACCTGCTTCGCATAATTTTTTCTGAACAGAGCCTCAGGGGCTGATCGGGTAGATCGATTGAACGAGGAACTTCTGTTAATTACCGGAACGCTCCGGACCTATCCGGTCCGGCCTTTTTTCGGGAGTTTGTCGAGGATTTTCATTACCTCTTTTGCCCGTGCGCTGTTGATGCCGTACTTGTTCACCGCTTTTTCGAAGCTGATCCGGGCCTGATCCATGTTCCCATTGATCAGATAATATCGGCCGAGGTCTTCGTAGCCTTCACCTTCGTTTCCCATCATGCCTGAAATCATTCCTGCCCTTTTATAAAGCTCGGGATAAATATCCGCATAACGGAAGAGGCTTTTGTACGTTGAGACGGCTAATTCGCGATCGCCGTTCCCTTCATATGCCCTGCCGAGGAAATATCGGGCTATGGGATTCATCTCATTTTTCAGAAGTGCGATTGCCTCGCTGAATCTCCGGGCATTGATAAGCACCTCGGAAAGGAACAGGTTCCTGTAAGGCGACTTGATGGTCCGGGCGAGTGCTATTGCCTCTTCCTCATTTCCTTTAAGGGAATAGACGAGGGCCGCGCCATAGGCGCTTACGGGGTCCTCTTTATTCCGAAGGTTCCGGGCAATCCATATCTCTTCCATGCCGAGACCCGCGGTGCCATGGAGGATCTGGGCCCTCGCCACGAGATAGGGGTAAAAGGATGTATCGAGGCGGCATTTACTCCCCCTCCAATCCTGTTCGATTTTGATGATCCTTTCGCTGTGGTAGGGGTGAGTGAGAAGATAGCGGGGGACCTGCCTGTTGTCGGAAGTGGCACGCAATTTCTTCAGGAATTCCGCGGTCCCCAATCCGCCGTAACCGGCCTTGTCGGCGTTGGTAGCGCCCACTTTGTCCGCCTCTTCCTCATTCTCTCTCGTATAGGATATTGCCACCTGCTGCGCTCCCGCAAGGCCCGTGGCCATTATGGCTGATTTTGCTATGGGGCTCGGGATGATCGCGGCGGCGAGGAGCGTCGCGATGGTGCCCCAATTGCTGATTTTATTTTTTTCTATGGCTTTTGAAACATGCCGTTTCGATATGTGGGCAAACTCGTGTGCCAGTACCCCTGCAAGCTCCTCTTCGGAATCGGTCATTGCAATGAGTCCCGTAGTGATGAAGACATAACCCCCAATCGTAGCGAAGGCATCGAGGGAGATGGAATCGATCACCGTGAAGAATATGGGCATATCGAGGTTTGTCGCTGCTTCGAGCCGGTCGGTGACGGTACGGAGATAAAAGGAGATGTAGATGTCATTATTGACGGGTATGCTCTGGGCTATCTGAAGATAGACCTCTTTCCCGTACTTCTTTTCTTCCTCAACAGAAAGGCCATATCCATTGAGTGGGAGGAGGAAAGAAAGAAGGATTATGAAAAGCAGCCACCAGCGCTTCATCACACCCGTGTAATTTTTTTGCTTTTCTTTCCTGCCCGCTTCTTTTTGACAGATTGTTTCTTCTTCACCATATGTTTTTTCTTCTCGCTGCTGATTTTTAAGGAAGGTGGGACCTCACTCTTTTGTCTATAGGAGGTGAGGGTAATGGCGTGGGCTTTGGCAAGCCGTATCTCCCGATCCGAGGGGAGCTCCTCGAAGACGTTCTTCAGAATTCGGATCGAATCTCCCCAGAGGTCCCTGCTCGCCAGAAGGGAGAGGATATACTCTTTACCATCCTTTTCGAATGCTCCGACATAGGTATGCTTCGAAACCTGGGTGAAGCCCGTCTTGCCTCCCACCGCAGGCTCGAAACAGAAGAGGAACCTGTTGTGATTCCGGTAGCGGGTGGCTTTCTGGCGGTCCTGAAAGAGGAAATACTTGGTGCCTATTATTTCCCTGAATTTATCCTTTGCCAGGGCATACCGGAACATGAGGGCGAGGTCGTAGCAGCTTGTATATTGACCTTCCACATAAAGACCCGAGGCATTCTTGAAATTGGTGTTCCGTGCGCCGATGGCGAGGGCTTTCTCATTCATGAGGCGGGCAAAATTCTCTTCCGAGCCGCCCACATAGGCGCCGAGAGTATACGCCGCGTCATTAGCCGACTCGATCATGGCGCCCTTTATAAGGTCCATGGAGGTGTAACTGCTTCCGGGAACGAGGTGCAGCTTCGAGCGGGGGAATTTCAGTACGTTGCTGTCCGGCACTATGGCCTCTTCGCCGTTCAACCTTTCCATGGCGACGATGGTGGTCATCACTTTCGTAGTGCTGGCCGGAGGGAGCCTTCGGTCCCAATCGCGTCCCGCGATGACATTGAATGTATCTTTCTCGACAAGGATATACGCCTTGGCGGTGATATCGTCGTTTGCGGAAAGGAAGAGGGGAAAAAGAACGAAGAGAAGCAACAATATGGTGAAGCTTGAGCCGCTCTTAAATAATTTGTGGGATCGGTCTTGCATCACGTGGTCTAATAATATCATAATAAATAAAAAATGGGAAGGAAGACGATATTTTTTGATCACCTTACCCACGACGGCCACACATTAGATCGGGGCCGGCCGGTCCTGCCCCGCGAAAAGGATGGAAATGGGGACCCTCCGCAGGTATTTCGTTCAATAAGGAGAAGGAGAGAAAATGGCACAGATTAGAGTGAGATCGAAAAAAGATGAAGGCCATCGGATTTTACCCGCTTCCGGAGTATGGGGCGGGGTTACTGCACACGGCATGGTCTATTTTGACGTGGTCCTTGAAAAGCCGGCGGCGCCGGAGCTTACCTTGCTCGATGTGGACGAGGCCACGGGGGCCAGAATCGAGACGATAGAGGAGCCGAAAGAGCCGGTAGTGGAGAGGATCCTCATGACGGGTATCCTTGTCAGGCCGGAAGTGGCCCGCGCCATAGGACAATGGCTTATCGACAAGGCGGATGAAGCCGAGGGCTTCGGAGGCGGCCAGGCTTCGCCTCCCGGCATCGTGCAATAACGGACCGGGCCGGCGAAAAGAAAGATGAGGAGCGACAATATTGTCGTTCCCGCGGGTCTTAAACCGACATTAATTGTCTGAGGGCAGAGCGGGTCGTAAGGGTGCGATAATACTCGACAGACTTCGAGGCCGGCAGGTCCGTATTGCCCGGAGGTTTAATAGCACGCGACATTAATTACCCGGACAGACAGAGATTGCCGGGCTTCGAGACTATTGAATTTCCCGGCCCCTATCCGGTTTACGGCCTTTTTCCCCTTCGGAGGAACGCGGCATGGATATTGCTTTCCAGATAACCATGAAGCGCCAGCACCTCAGGGAGACCGGGAAAATGAGAGACCAGAAAGAACTCCTCACCATAGTAATTATTGCGGCGTGTTTTCTCACTTTTTCATGCACATCAACCGGATATAATACCCAAAAAGGCGCGGCCATCGGCGCGGGAATCGGCGCGATCGCCGGCCAGCTCATAGGGAGCAACACCGCAGGGACGCTCATAGGAGCGGGCGCCGGGGCGCTTGCAGGCGCCGTGGTAGGAAATGCGGTGGACCAGAACGAGAACCAGGCAAGGCTGGCCCATACAGAACAGAGTGCGGCGTCCGCCGGTCCTCAGGAGCAACCCCCGGGACAATGGGTGATGGTTCAGGGGCAATGGATAGGCGGAAAGTGGGTCCCCGCCCACAGGGCCTGGGTCCCCGTCAACCCGACACAATAATAAGGCAGTTCAGGACGCTCTTCCTCATTACATACCTCCAAAAGACGGCCCCTCCCGAGTCCCCGCCGGGAGGGGCCGTCACTTTTTAATCGGCAACTCCCCAATCCCAAGAAACACTCTTGTCGCGCCTCTATATGCCTTGACACTCTCTTTTTAGATGATTAATGTCAGGAACCATTCCGATGTACAGGTGTGTATGGGTAAGACCGGCGATAGAGGACAAGAGATAACCGATGGGCTTAAAAGAAAAGGTATGAAGCTCACGCCCCAGAGGCTGGAGATTATCCGGCTTCTTTCTCGCGACAATAATCATCCGAGCGCCCGGGCTTTGCTGAGGAAGGTGAGGGAGACGATGCCGAAGGTCAGCACTTCGACTGTCTATTACACGTTGAATATGCTCAAGAAGGAGGGACTGATCAAGGAGCTCGAGTTCGACAATATGGATAGCAGGTATGAGGCGCGCATGGAGGACCACATCGACCTCATCTGCGAAAAATGCGGGGCCATAGAGAATTTTGACAGGGATGTTGCGGATGTGCCTGCCTTGATCGAAGCGGCAACAGGGTTCAGAAGCAGAAAGATGAGGTACGAGTATTACGGTTTTTGCAGGAAATGCAGGAAAGAGGACTGAAAATTTTTTGCTTTTGCCATAGGAACGGTTCCGGTTTATCCCTTTCCCACAGAAAAATAGATAATTAAACAAGGAGGAGACATGAAGGACGAAAAGAAACGCCTGACCACTAACTCGGGAGCGCCTGTGGTCGACAACCAGAATGCCATGACCGCGGGACCGCGCGGGCCAATGCTGCTCCAGGACGTGTGGTTCATGGAAAAGCTTGCGAATTTCGACCGGGAAGTAATACCGGAGCGGCGGATGCACGCGAAGGGCTCCGGGGCGTTCGGGGCCTTTACCGTGACCCACGATATTACCCGTTATACGAAAGCGAAAATTTTCTCCGAGGTAGGCAAGAAGACGGAGACTTTCACGCGCTTTTCCACGGTGGCCGGCGAGCGCGGGGCAGCGGACGCGGAGCGCGACATCAGGGGGTTCGCCACAAAGTTTTACACCGAGGAGGGGAACTGGGACCTGGTGGGCAATAATACGCCTGTATTTTTCCTGCGGGACCCTCTCAAGTTCCCGGACCTCAACCACGCGGTGAAGAGAGACCCCAGGACCAACATGAGAAGCGCGCGCAACAACTGGGATTTCTGGACCTCTCTCCCCGAAGCGCTTCACCAGGTGACCATCGTGATGAGCGACCGTGGCCTGCCCCTGTCATACAGGCACATGCACGGATTCGGCAGCCACACCTTCAGCCTCATCAACGGCAGGAATGAGCGTCACTGGGTTAAATTTCACCTCAAGTCCCGGCAAGGGATTCAAAACCTGAGCGATCAGGAGGCGGAGGCGCTTGTCGGCAAAGACAGGGAAAGCCACCAGCGAGACCTCCTGGAAAGCATCGACAGGGGTGATTTCCCCCAATGGACCATGTATATCCAGGTGATGCCGGAGAAAGAGGCGGCCACGTGCCCTTATAACCCCTTCGATCTCACCAAAGTCTGGTTCCATAAAGACTATCCCCTCATGGAAGTGGGTATCCTCGAATTGAACCGGAACCCGGAGAATTATTTTGCCGAGGTGGAGCAGGCCGCCTTCAACCCCGCCAATATCGTGCCCGGCATCGGCTTCTCACCGGACAAGATGCTCCAGGGGAGGCTCTTTTCCTATGGCGACGCCCAGCGTTACCGTCTCGGCGTCAACCATCACCTGATCCCCGTGAATAAGGCCCGCTGCCCTGTCCACAGCTACCACAGGGACGGCGCAATGCGGGTGGACAACAACTACGGCAGCACCCTGGGATACCAGCCCAACAGCTATGGCGAATGGAACGAGCAGCCTGAGTTCGCCGAGCCGCCCCTCAGTCTGGAGGGCGCTGCGGATCACTGGAACCACAGGATGGATGAGGATTACTACAGTCAACCGGGACTCCTTTTCGGACTCATGACACGAGAAAAGCAGGCCCTTCTCTTCAGCAATACGGCCAGGGCCATCGCGGACGCCCCGATGGAGGTAAAGGTCCGCCACATCGGCAATTGCCTGAAAGCCGACCCTGCTTACGGGAAAGGCGTAGCCGATGCGCTGAAGATTCCTCTCGACCAGGTCCCGAAGTAAGCAGACCCTGCGAACAAGGGGGGACAATGGTTCCCCCCCTCTACCGACCAGGCGCACAGATTCCCCTTTCTCTACTTCTGCAATGTCCTTTTGAAAATCTTATATGCGTCGGCCAGGGCGCGTGAATCCGGCCCCAGGTCGAATACGGTCTTGCCTGCAGCGTCTGCCTTTATCAGCTCCCTGTCGTCTCCTATCGTCCCCGAGATCTCGAGCTCCTTTTCGAGGACAAGCTCCGCGATGAGCTCCCGGTCCTCCTCTTTCAGCCTGTTGATGATGAGGTGGGTATGGGTGATATGGAGCTTCAGCTCGCCGACAAGGTCCATGATCCTCTTCGCGGTGAGCAGGCCCCGGGGCTGACCGTCGGATATGACGTAGAGGTGGTCCACATCCTGGGTCACGAGCCTGCTCATGTGCTCCATGCCCGCCTCGTTGTCCACGACCACAAAGGTATAATTATCCTTCAGCACGTCGATAGATTGCTTGGCCAGGCTGTTGGCCGCGCAATAGCAGCCGGGCCCCTCGGGCCGCCCCATGACGAGGAGGTCGAACCCTTTGCCCTCCACGATCGCCTTATTCACCTGGTATTCGAACCAGACGTCCTTGGTCATGCCCGTGGGCACGTCCGTCTTCATGAGCTCCCTGGCCTCTCCTATGGTGCTTTCCACGGGAAGGCCGAGCACTTCATTGAGGTTCGAATTCGGGTCCGCGTCCACCGCGAAGACCGGTCCGTCCTTCATTTCTTCCACGAGATATCGGACGAGCATGCCCCCGATAGTCGTCTTTCCCACTCCGCCTTTGCCTGCAAAGGCCATAATCTTCGGCATCCCTTCACTCCCTGTACATATCGTTCGTTTCTCCGCCCCCCTGGAGGAGGCCCAGTCTTTCCGTGACGCCGGGAAAAGCTTTCCCATCCGTATGGGGCAGGAACATGGCCGCCACGAATTCGTCCATAAAAGCGGGATTTGTGGAAAGCTCTATATTAGTCATCATCCGGGCGATTCTCCCGGCTTCCCTGAGGAATCCTTTCGAAAAGTTTATTAGTCCCGCCCCCAGAAGGGCACCGTTTCCAATGAAGATGAACTTTTCCGGCGGCAGCTCGGGCAGAAGCCCTATGGCAATTGCCTTCTCGAGATCGATATAATGGCCGAAGCCGCCCGCGACAATTACCCGGTCAATTTCGTGAAAGCCCAGGCCCACTCCCGACAGCAAGACTTTGCAGCCCGCGTAGACTGCCCCCTTGGTCCGTATCAGATTGTCGAGGTCCACTTCCGTAATGACCATATCCCTGCCGATCCCCGTATCCGCGGCATGGCATATAAGGTATTCGAACCCGCTCCGCCCCAGACGCACCCTTTTCGAGCCTTCTATCATGGTAAACTTTCCCCGCCGGTCGATAAGGCCCGTCTCCAGAAGTCCCGCCACCAGATCGATGAGGCCCGAGCCGCAGATCCCCAGGGGCTTCGCCTTTCCGATGGTCAGGAGCATGGGCTCGAATGTCAGGGGGTTTATCCGCACCTGCTCTATGGCCCCTGTCCCCGCCCTCATGCCGAATTCGATGCCCCCGCCTTCGAAGGCAGGGCCTGCCGAACAGGAGGCGCAGGTGAGCCAATCCTTATTGCCGAGGACGATCTCTCCGTTGGTCCCTATGTCCATAAAAAGCGTTGTCTCTTCCCGTTCGCACATGCCGGAACCCAGTACGCCGGCGACAATGTCTCCGCCCACGTAAGATGCCGGGGAAGGGAACAGATAGGCATATGTGTGATCACCGAGCCCAATCCCGAGATCGGCGAGCCGGATCGGGGGATAAAAGGTAGTTACCGGTGTATAAGGGGCGAACATGATGTGGGTCGGATCGATCCCGAGAAGGAGGTGGCTCATAGTGGTGTTGCCGGCGACGGCCACATGGGATATATCTTCTTTCTTTACACCGGAGGCTTGGAGAAGCTCGGCGATCACCTTATTTATGGTGGAGACGACCGCCCCCTGAAGTTTATGAAGTCCTCCTGTTTTACGGGAAAAGAGGATTCGCGAAATCACGTCCTCACCGAAACTGATCTGGCCGTTGTAATCCGAAGACTCGGCGATCACCCTGTAGTGCGTGTTATCCTTTCCGGGACCCAGAAGATGGCCACAGACGGTGGTAGTCCCTATATCGAGGGTGATTGAGCAGCTCGTCTTTGTCCTGTCTTCGGGCTCCACATTGACGATAGCCCGGTTCCGGCCCATCCCCGCCACTGTGGCGGTGACCTTCCAATCAGCCTCCCTCAGTACCTTGCCGAGATGCCTCAGGACCTTCAGGTCTATCGAAAATTTCCCGCTGTCGTCTCCCTCTCCAAGTTCTCGCGCGAGCCTTGTAAAATCCGATGCATTATCGGCTGCGGTGGGTTTGGAAAGCGTGACATATCGTTTTATCACGGGAGGATCGGCTTTTCTTCTCTTCACCAGCTTTTCCGTCTCGACCGGCGAGAGGATGCGAGGCGCTTCCCGCCGTCTCTTCAAAGCCGCCGGGTCCACCTGGGACTCCAGAGGGACCTCTACCTCCACATCGGCGCGGACCGCAGTGGTGCACGCGAGGCGCACTCCTCTCTCGTAATCATCGGAAGAGATGGTCCGTTGAGGCCCAGGTTGCCCGATATCGCCAGGTACGATAACCCTGCACTTCCCGCACGAGCCGTTCCCCCCGCAGGACGCATTGACATGGACCCCGGCCCGCATTGCGGCGTCAAGGATAGTCTCGCCCTCGTTAATCTCGATAATCCTGTCCACAGGGAGAAATTTGACTCTGTATCGCCGCATGCTGCTCCTTGCCCGATCAACGGGTGCCGCTATTATATAACAAAATCAAAAAGGTTTTTCAAAAAAGAGGGGAGCCCGCTCTTTCTGCGCGTCGTGACCGTCTTGTTATTTCGTCCTCCCGGTCTTATTATACCACTATGCTGCCGGCTACCATTTCCGAACTGGATAAGGTGCGTAAGGAATGCTTCCATATGGCGCGGAGGCGCTCGCTTTTGTCGGCTCTCGGGTCGGTGGTGCCGATTCCTTTTACCGATGTGGCTACCGATATCGTGCTTCTCAAGCAGATCATACCAAAGATCAGCGAGAAATTCGGTCTTTCGAAAGAGCAGATTGACGAGTATAATCCGCAGACTAAAATTCTGGTCTATGACCTGTCGAAGAGATTGGGAGCGAAGATGATCGGCAGGTATGTGACGAGGGAGATGATTTTTCAGATCCTCAAGAAGCTCGGGGTGCGGATTACTACGAAGGGTGTTGTAAAATACATACCCCTCATAGGACAGATCGTATCCGCCGGCATCAGTTACACGGCGATGCGGCTCATCGTGAATTCCCATATCAAGGAATGCTATAAGGTGGCCCAGGCCGTGCTCGAATCGAAGGGGCGGAGAGACTAAGGCTTTTTGCCTTAAAGAATAAATTCCTGATTTACTTTCCTGACTTATCTTCTAGGGTATACCTTTTTTTCCATTTTTTATGTTATAATCCATAAGCAATGAGCTATAAGGAGAGGTTCCCGCCTTAACTCATCGCGCCAGTACCACAGCACATATAGTTGTGTGGCATCATTTCGGAGCCCGTCTGTACCCTTCGCGCGCGTCCGCCTTTTCCTGCCCGGTTTCGCTCCCCGTATTCCTGTTATGTGCTCTATTTCTGCAATTTTTTAGGGGTCGTCTTTATGGCGTGGATTTATGCGGTGATGCTCCTCCTTTCTCTGTTCCTGATTCCTTCTTCTCATGGAGGGATACAGGAGCAGGTGGTCGAGAAGGTGCTTCCCAACGGATTGAAGGTAATCCTCCTTGAAAACCATAAAATACCGATTGTCACTTTGCAAGTATGGTACCGCGTCGGCTCGCGGAATGAGAGCTGGGGAAAGACGGGTATCTCTCACATGCTCGAGCACATGATGTTCAAAAGCACGAAAAAGGTGGGCCCCGGCGAATTTTCACGGATTATTCAGGCAAACGGGGGCAATAACAATGCAATGACATCCTATGATTATACCACCTATTTCTCCACCCTCAATTCGGACCGTATCAATATCGCCCTGGAGCTCGAAGCCGACCGGATGAGGGAGCTTGTCTTTAAGGAGGATGATTTCCGCACCGAGAGGCTGGTAGTAATGGAGGAACGCAGGCTCAGGACCATGGACAATCCTCATGCGTTGGTTGAAGAACAGGTTATGGCCACGGCATTTCAGGTCCAGCCTTATCACTGGCCAACCGTGGGATGGATGGAGGATATCGAGGCAATCACTCTCGACGATCTCAAGGCTTATTACCGGCAATACTACAGCCCGTCAAATGCATTTCTTGTGGTGACCGGAGATTTCAGGAGCGACCTGCTTCTTGCGCGGATAGAGAAGACCTTCGGCTCCATCCCGAGAAGGGATGTTCCTGACCCGCGGAATTCCACAAAAGAAATCCAGGAAGGAGAGAGGCGGGTGACGGTGAGAAAAGAGGCGAGACTTCCCTATCTCGCCGTCGCCTATCACGTGCCGAACCTCGGAAGCCCGGATGGTTATGTGCTTGAAGTCATATCAAAAATACTCGCGGGCGGCAAAAGCTCCAGGCTTTATGAAAAGCTGGTAAGGGAAAAGGGGCTCGCCTTATATGCTTCCGCGGCTAATTATCTCCTCTCCCACGACCCGAATGTCTTTCTTTTTTCTGTCACGCCTTTGGCCAAAAAAGACCTGGCTAAGGTGGAGGAGGCACTCGATGAAGAGATCGGGAGGCTTAAGAAGGAGCTTGTATCGTCCGAAGAGCTTACCAAGGCAAAGAACCAGGCCGAGGCGGGACTCGTCTACGGGCAGGATTCATGTTTCTCCCAGGCCATGATGCTGGGACAAAACGAGATCGCCCGGGACTGGCGGAAGATAGACGAATACATCCCTTCTATTCAAAAAGTCACCGCTCAGGATATCCTGAGGGTCGCGAGGCTCTATTTTGTCCCGGAGAACAGGACGGTCGGCGTCCTGGCCCCAGTTATTTCGAAAAGCGAGCAGGCGGAAAGACCACCCCTTCCCCGGAGCGCGCAGACGGTCAGATAAGGAGGATTAATGTTTTCAGGATTAAGGCATACCTTTTTCTATTTTTTGATCCTCTTTTCTCTTTCTTTGGTTCCCTATGCAGGCGCGGCCCCGGGACGGTCCTCATCATTTCAACGATTCGTGCTTCCGAACGGGCTTGTGGTCCTCGTGGCCGAAGACCATTCCCTCCCTTTTGTCAGCGCACGCCTTCTCATCGACGCGGGGTCGAGAAATGACCCGGCCGGCGAGGAGGGGGTGGCCCGTCTCACGGCGAAAGTCCTTCTCATGGGAACATCGTCGCGGTCGGCAACACGAATCAGCGAAGAGCTCGATTTCACAGGGTCGTCCCTTACCTCGGCAACAAACAAGGACTTTGCATCCTTCAATCTCAGATGCCTCAAAAAGGACTTCGATCATGGGTTGGGTCTCTTATTCGAGAGCCTCACCGATCCTCTGTTTCCGGATGACGAAGTGACGCATGAAAAGGAAAAAACCCTGTCTGCCCTGGAATCGGCAAGCGACAGGCCCGGACTCGTCGCAGCACACGAATTCACGCGGGCGGTCTTTCTGAAAACGCCTTACAGCCGTCCCGTGGAAGGGAGCTGCATGACCGTCGCGAAAATTACCCGTCCCCAGCTTCTCGCGTTTCACCATGCCTATTACGGTCCCAACAATGCCATTCTTGCAGTAGCGGGCGACGTGACCGTCGCGGAGGTGAAAGCCGGACTTATCCCCCGGGTCGAAAAATGGCGGCCGGGAAAGGCGCCCCGGGTCCCTGCGAGAGACCACTACGGTAAAGGACCGCGCATGCTCAAGGTAGCCAGATCGATTTCCCAGGCCCACGTGATCATCGGCTATGAAGGGATAAGCCGGGACAACCCCGACTATTATGCGGCCATGGTGATGAACTATATCCTGGGCGGCGGCGGCTTTTCCTCGCGACTGATGGAGAATATCCGCACCAAGAGGGGGCTCGCCTATTCCGTGTCCTGCGGCTTCGATTCAGGTAAACTTCCCGGCTCATTCCAGATATCCCTGCAGACCAAGAACGCCTCGGCCCGTGACGCAATCGACCTTGCGATCCAGGAGATCACCAAAATGCAGAAGGAGCTCGTATCGGAAGAAGAGCTCAGGGAGGCGAAGAGCTACTTCATCGGGAGTTTCCCCATGCTCCTCGACACACAGGGGGAGCTGGCGCAGTTCCTTATGGTCGCCGAATTTTACGGCCTCGGCCTCGATTATCCCCAAAAATATCCTTCTCTCATTAACGCCGTTACCCGAGAAGATATTCAGAGGGTGGCGAAAAAATATCTCCATCCCCACGACCCCATAATTGTGGTAGTGGCCAACCTGAAGGAAGCCGGCCTGGAGTAAAGGCCGGGAGGGCCCGAAGGCTTCCGCGCATTAGAAAGACCGGCATTCAAAGGCCCTTCACATGGATCGGTTGATCCACGTGAAGGGCCTTTCTTTATGATCAAACCCTTTAAACTTCCTGTTGACGGGCCGCTGTCGCGGCATTAAAATCTCATGTGAACGCCTATGCTGACCCCATTGTCGCGCCACGCTCCTGCGGCCCCTCGTCTTCCGGGAAAGGGGGTATATCCGTAACCTCCGTAAAGCGCCGCAAGATAAGGTTTCTCTTCATCCTCGGTCTTGTGCTCTGCGGTCTCCACCTCTCTTTTCGCGAGTCTGCCGCGGATTCGGTGACCGTAGAGGTACAAGGCATCTCCGGCGATGTTCTCCGGAATGTGGAGGCGGCTCTCGCCATGCCGCCGGGACTCGTATCTAAAGAGGGGATAGTAAACACGATATGGCTCGACTATTTTATCACCCAGGTGCCTGCGAAAGCCCAGTCGGCCCTCGAGCCTTTCGGATATTATAAATCCCATATAGAGGCATCGGAGGTTTCGGAAGAAGGAAAGCACCGCATCATTGTAACCGTGTCGCCGGGCAGCCATATTTCCGTGAGCTCCCTGGAAGTCCGGGTCGAAGGACCGGGTGCCGCTGAAAGAAGTCTCACCGCTCTCGCGGCCTCATTCCCCCTCAAAATCGGGAATGTACTGAGGCAGGACGTATACGAGAAGGCAAAAGGGGACCTCCGCACCGCCGCGCTTGACCTCGGCTATCTCGGCGCCGATTTTCCCGTCCATTCCGTCACGGTCTCCCTTGCCAGGGAAGAGGCGGAGATCCACCTCGTCCTCCGGACCGGCCCGCAATACAAGTTCGGGACCGTCGCTTTTACGGGGGCGCCTACCTATCCTGAGCCCTTCCTCAGGAGGTTCCTCACCTTCCATAAAGGCGACATCTTTTCCAATCGAAAGATCGGGGAGACCCAGCTCAACCTCCAGAACGCCGACCGGTTCAAGGATGTCTTTATTGAAGCCGACAGGACTGCCGCGGAGGAGCTTCAGGTGCCGGTCACGATACGACTCACCCAGGCCCCGAGGAGACGCCTCAGGATAGGCGGGGGATATACCACGGACCTCGGTCCCCGGTTCACCCTTCAGTACCGGGACGTAAACGTTCTCGAGAGGGGCCATGAATTCAATTCGGAGCTGAATCTGAGCGAGCGGCTCCAGGCTATCTCCTCAAACTATATTATTCCGGGCGCGACGGATACCAAGAGCCTCACCTCCTTTAACCTCAGGTTCCTGCGCGAGGACGTGCTCACCTACACCACGCGGTTCGCCTCCTTCGAGGTGGAAAGGATGTGGAGCCTCGGCAAGGGCAGGCTTGCCGGCGTATTCGTCACAGCACTGAAGGAAGACTCCTTTGCCGGCACCCAGAGCACCAATAGCTTTTCCATCTATCCGGGCGTTCGCTTCTCTGCCAGGCAATTCGACGACCTCAGGCGGCCGACGAAAGGCTATTATTATCTGGCGGAGCTACGGGCGACCCATCCGGCATTCGGCTCGGAAACCGCCTTTGTTCAGTCCATACTCGAAGGAAACGTCCTCGTGCCCCTGCCCGGCGGGTTCTCCATCTTCCTCAGGTCCAGGGTGGCGGCTACCCTCCAGAACGATCCCACGAGCGATCTCCCCATTCCCCTTCGCTTCTTCGCGGGAGGCGATCGGAGTGTGAGGGGCTACACCTATCAGTCTTTAGGGCCCAAGGACGAATTAGGAGATGTGGTGGGCGGGAAGAACCTCTTCGTCGCGAGCCTTCAGCTCGAGAGGGCGGTGGGACGGGACTGGGGCATCCTCGCCTTTTACGACACGGGAAACGCCTTCAATGATTTCTCACAAATGGATCTGGCCCAGGGCGCCGGCCTCGGGGTCCGTTACTATAGCCCCGTGGGCCCCATAGAGGTGGACGTGGCCCGCCAGCTCGGCGTCATGAGTCCCGGCTACAGGATTCATTTCAGTATCGGTTTCGCTTTATGAGAGTTCGTATCCTCCTTATCCTCCTGCTCCTTGCCGGCATCGGAGGCGCCGCCCTTTCATGGCTCCTGGGGACTACTGCCGGGGCCCGATGGCTGATCATTACGGCGGGAAGGGCGGCAGGCGTGAAAATAGAAATCGCGCGGATCGAAGGCCGCCTCTGGGACCGCATCGACATGGGGAATACCCGGATAGAATGGGATACGGGAGATATGGCGGTAGGAAAGATGGTGCTCCGCTGGCATCCCTGGCTGATCGCGTCAAGGCGAATCGTGATCAACGAGCTCTCCGCATCGGACATCGCGATTAAGGACAGGAGTAAGGAAGAGCCCCTGAGGCTCGAATGGCCCCAGCCCCCCTCGGGCCTTTCATGGCTTCAGGGATGGATCGGTGATTTCCGGATCGACCGTATCTCATATCAGGTGAGAGAGGAGGAGCCTTACCGGATCGACCGCGTCGCCGCGTCCCTTACCTGGCGCTTCGGCATTCTTGAAATATCAGGGCTAAAAGGCAAGGTGCCGGAGGGAGAGATCGCGGGCAAGGTGGAAGGGAATTTCGAGCGGCCCCGCCTTACCGCCTCCCTTTCCTTCTTGCCGGTAAAGAGCGACAGCCTCCTTACCGGAGTCGCCCTTAAGGCGCAGCTCCTCCGGGATAATAGTAACGGTATGGCCGGACCCATGGAAGCCCGGGTTACTCTCTCGCCGGCCAGGATATTCGATATCAAGGGCCATTTTCGTGCCCTCCCCGCGAGGGTCGACCTTTCACGGCTCCAAATCCGGGAGGAGGGAAGAAAGGGGATGGTCGGGGCAGAGGGCTCGGTACGCCTCGATGCGCCTTATGAAGGCCGGGCGGGTGTAGTTTTTGCGGACCTTGACCTGTCGCGGGAGGTGAAGCCCCTGCGCGCCCTCTCGGGAAAGCTCGACATTCAGGGCAATCTCTCGGCATACCAGGGGAAATTCGACCTCTCGAATAAAACAGACGGACCCTGGAAGGGCGCCCTCGGCGGCGCCTTCGAGGGCGCCGGTAAAGAAGTTACGATTGACCTCACGAGGGGCGCATTTCTCGAAGGGAGGGTGACGGGCCGTATTGAGGTCAAAGATGAAGGGACGACCATTGTCTCCGCCACACTCAAGACGAGAGACATAAATCCCGCCCTTGTGGCGAAAGGTTGGCGCGGTGCAATAAATGCAGACATCTCGGGAGAAGCCCGGGTGACCGAGGGGCGCGCTCCCGCGATTACGGTGAAGGCCATACTCCTGAAAAGCATGGTGAGGGAAAAGCCGGTCCAGGGTATTATAGACGCGAGCCTGCAGGAGAACAACCTCTCCATCGCCCATCTCAGGCTCTATGGGGACGGTTTCGATGTCTCGGCTCAAGGAAACCTCCGGGAGCGCCTGGAGTTCAAGCTCGCCCTCCGGGACCTCGGCCTTTTCGTGCCCGAAACAGGGGGGTCCGTGAATGCAGAGGGCTGGGGCCGATGGAAGGACGGGAAAGGGGCGGGATCGGTCAATGCCAAGGGCCGGAATATCTCGGCCCGCGATCTCCGGCTCTCTTCCGTAAAAATGGACATCTCCATGGGAACCGATGGGTCGATGAAGGCAGCTGCGGGGCTTACGGGTATAGCCTACAAGACTCTAAACCTGAGGAGTCTTTCCGCTCTTCTGGAGGGAAAGCAGTCGGCCCATTTTCTCAAGCTCCGTGCCCAATGGCAGGGAGGCGACCTCGATGCAGCCTTTGTGGGAGGATATAGGAAGGAGCAGTGGACGGGCGAGATGAAAAGCCTTGCCGCCCGTGATACGCGTCACGGCGGATTCAATCTGGTTGGTCCTGCCCGCCTTTCCCTCTCCCGTGAATCGATCTCTATCGAGCCTATAGTTTTGGCGGGCGTTAAGGATGAAAAGCTGAGGCTCAATGCTTATGTTGATATGAAGAAGAAAGAAGGATTCGTAGACGCCCGGTGGGACCGGATCGACCTTGGCAGGGCCGGCCCCTTTTTACAGGGAGGAGACGCCGTATCGGGACAGGTTTCAGGCAACCTCGAGGCCCGCTGGCGCGGCGGGAACGTACAATCCATAGCCGCCCGGCTTAATGGGTCCGGTGCCTTTTCCTCCGACGGCCTCCTTATCGGGGTCCCCCGGGTCGATACTTCCCTCCGTTGGGACCTTAATGGCCTCGCCTCCTCCATTGATGTGAAGCTCTCACCCACGGGCCGTATCTGGGGAGAGGCATCCTCGGGTGAGGGCGTCCGGCTCGATCTTCCCAGGTCAGCGGGTTTTTCGCTGTCATGGGAATCTCTCGACCTTCAGATGGCCAGGGCCTTCGTGCCCGCTCCGGTCAACCTGAAGGGCTCCCTTAACGGAACGGTGAAAGGACGGCTACTGCCGGAAAGATCGATCGATGTGCGGGCGGAGACTCGCCTCGAAAACGGGAGCGTTGCATGGAAGAGCGGTCAGGGAGTGATGACCGCCGCCATACGGACGGCCAAAGCGGACGCGACCTGGCGTGGAAATTCCCTTCGCGGCGAAATGACCCTGGCTCTCGCCGATTACGGTCGCCTGGAGGGCGCCTTTCAACTTCCCCTTTCCGCCCGGTTGCCGGTAACCGCGGAGAAGGATGGTCCCGTGAGCCTCCTCGTCTCGGGCTCCATCAGGGAAAAGGGGTTGATTACCGCGTTTTTCCCCGGTTTCGTGAGGGAGAGTCACGGCCGCCTCGACATCAAGGCGACTGCTGCAGGCACGTGGCAGCGCCCGGGGCTTAAGGGGAATCTCATCCTCTCCGGGGCCGGCGCCTACTTACCGGCGGCAGGGGTCGAGCTCAAGGACGTGAGCGCCCGCGCCGAGGTTACGGAAGACCGCGTTACCCTCACGTCCCTCGAGATCCATTCGGGAGCCGGTAAAATGGAGGGGAAGGGGAACGTCCGCCTCAAATCATTCAAAGTAGAGGAATTTGAGGGCACCATCACGGGTAAGAATTTCCAGGCGGTCTACCTTCCCGAGCTCAGGGTACAGATAAACCCCGACCTGCGCATGAGCGGCACTTCCGAGCAGCTTATTGTGAGAGGGACGGTAACGGTTCCCGAGGCGTCGCTCTACAGTCAGCAGACCCAGGTCGTCAAGGCGAGTCACGATGTGCGCGTGATCGACAGGCCCGTCCCCGCCCGAAAGCCCTTCTCTTTTGCCGTAGACGGCGGGGTCGAGATCATTATGGGCGACAAGGTCACGATCGCTGCCGAGGGCGTGAACGCGGCCCTCGGGGGTAAAGTGTTTCTTATGGGGACGTCGATCGACGATATCCGGGCAAAAGGGGAGATCGACATCAGGAAAGGCAATTACCGCACCTATGGGGTAAAACTCGATATCGAGCGGGGCAGGATCGTTTTCGACGGAGGCCCCGTAGAGGCGGGCACCCTCGATATATTGGCGCTCAGGAAAGTGTCCGAGACGAGGGCGGGAGAGATGAGGCCCACGGAGATCAAAGCAGGCGTCCTCGTGACGGGCCCTCTCCAGTCCCCCGTAATCAATCTCTATTCGAGGCCCAGAATGGCGGATACCGACGTCCTCTCCTATATGGTCCTCGGCACTCCTCTCCAGGGGACCTCCGAGACTGCTCTCCTGATCCAGGCCGCGGAGGCCCTTCTCCCGAAAAGCCAGTCCACCTCTTTAAAAGACCGGCTCCAGAGCTACCTCGGGATAGATACCCTGGGCATTGAAACCAGGCCTGTCCAGTCGACCACGACCACCCAAACCATTCCGACCCTCGGACAAACGGGACAGATGCAGACAGGGCAAACCCAAACCGGGTCCCTTCAGACGAGCACGACCACCCAGTCCCTCGTGACGGTCGGAAAATATCTTACCCCCCGCCTCTACGTCAGTCTGGGAAGGTCCGTGCTGTCCAATGAGAACCTCGTGACCATGAGGCTTACCCTTTCCAAACGCTGGGAATTACAGAGCCAGACAGGGACGCAAAGCGGGGTCGGTCTTTTCTACAAGATAGAATTCGATTGAAACGGTCCTATCCATTTCCTTAAATGCGCCGGACCAGTCTGCGCAAAAACCGATGCATTTAAAGCATCTGCCGTATTATATTATATGATGGAAATCTTGTTGAGGAGGAATTCATGGGCAGAATCGGGATTCGTGTGGATGCGCGCAGGTTGTCTCTCAGTCTCTTCATCCTCTTGTGTGCGGCCGGCATAGTAGTACTCGGAAGTCCGGCGGAAGGCAAGGCGGCAAAAACTTTCGATTTGAGTACCGCCATCGTGCAGGTGGCAAAAAAAGCCATTCCGGGTGTAGTGCACATCGAGGTGACGGGCACGCGCGATATGCCGGGGCAGTTCACCCCCTTCGAGAGCGATCCGTTCTTCAGATACTTTTTCGGAACCCCGAAGTCGCCGAAAAAATTCAAGCGTGAAATACGGGGTCTCGGCACGGGGATGATCATCGACGCTCAGGGCCACATCCTGACCAACTATCATGTAGTCGGCGGCGCCAGCAAACTGGAGGTTCTCCTGACGAACGGCAGGAAATATACGGCGAAACTCGTGGGGACCGATCCGAAGACCGATCTGGCGGTGATACGCATCTCTCCGGGAGAGCAGCTCCCTTTTCTTGCCTTCGGTGATTCCGATAAGATGGAAGTAGGCGAATGGGTGGTGGCCATAGGGCATCCCCGCGGCCTCGATCAGACCGTCACGCAGGGCATTATCAGCGCCACCCATCGCACGGGCATTACCGACCCGAGCAGCTATCAGGATTTCCTTCAGACCGATGCGGCGATCAACCCGGGAAACAGCGGAGGCCCTTTGCTTAACCTCCAGGGAGAAGTGATAGGCGTAAACGCGGTGATCCTCTCCGAATCCGGAGGCTATGAAGGCATCGGCTTCGCCATACCGAGTAATATCGCCTCCCACGTTGCAAAACTCCTCATCACGTATGGAAAGGTGGAGAGGGGATGGCTCGGCATCGCCATCCAGGACCTGAGCGGAGAGAAGGCGAAAGCAGCGGGCCTGGAGAGCCCCAAAGGCGTGATGATCGACTCGGTGACCAAGGGCGGACCGGCGGAAAAGAGCGGCCTCAAAAAGGGCGACATCATTACGGCCTTTGAGGGCAGGGCTGTTCCGGATTCAAATTCATTCAGGAATTCTATCGCGAATATGATCGTAGGCTCGACCGCAAAGATCACGGTGCTCAGGGCCGGTAAAAAACAGGTGATCGCCGTAAGAATAGGCAACCTGCGAGAAGAGCTCAAATCCCTGGCCTCTGCCGCCAAACAGCGATTGGGAGCCGAAGTAAGGCTCATGAGCCCTAAAGAAGCGGACCGCTACGGCCTCACGGGCGCCCAGGGCATCTCCTTAACATGGATAGACCCTAACGGCCCATTAGGAAAGGCCGGTTTCGAAGTCGGAGACATGATCGCCGAAGTGAACGGCCAGCCCTTCACAGGCCTGGAAACCTTCCTCGAGCTGATCGCAGGACTCCAGCCAAAGCAACAGATAACCCTGTTAGCCATCGATAGGAGAACAGGCAATACCGGGCAAGTACAGGTGGTTGTGAAATGAATAAAGCGGTCGCTAGTCGCTAGTCGCTAGTCGCTAGTGAAAAAATAGGAACGAAGATATTAGATGAAATGGCTGCCGGTGTTCAAGATACCCGGCAGCCATTTCTTGTTGTTATGTTCCATATTTTGATACCCTCTTACAGCCAAAGGCAACGACTTAACCTGTAAGGCTCCTTAATACAGGACGTAAATCCAAGAGTTACGGTTCTGAACTTTCTAACCCGGGCAAACCAGAGGCGAGTAATCGCTGCTGCAAGAGAGATGTCATATCGCGGCGGCCGTCCGCAATCAGCAGAACGTAAACGTTCTTATCTGTGACGCGGTAAATGATGCGATAAGGCTTGAAGAAGATCTCGCGATATTCACGAACCCCTATGGCCAACAACTCGGGAGGATAGGAGCCTCTCTCAGGGAATTCTGATAGCTTGGAGAATGCCTTCTCTATCTGATTCAGGACATGGTCCGCTTTTCCAGGTGCATCATGTACCGCAATGTAGTCATAAAGCTCCACGAGATCATGCACTGCATCATCTGTCAGCAGAACCGTAAACGACTTCACACGGTCTCGCGCCGTTTACGGAGGCGCTTAATTGCATCCTCAGCCGGTATGACCTTGCCTTCATCGACCTGCCGCATACCGAGCGCCAGTATCTTCAGAAGAGCCATTGTCTGCTGATTTTCCTCGTAGCTCTCTATTCCCTGTATAACCACCTTGGCTTCACCATTCTGGGTGATGACTAACGGCTCTGTCTGGCCGGCCATATTTCTTACAATTTCAGCGGCATGGGCCTTCAAGTAGCTGATGGGCTTTATATGGTTGGATAATTTCATGGGAATGCCTCCGTTTGAATATGACTTAATATAGTCCATAAACAGGTCGTGTGTCAAGATGAGCTGTGTTTGTGCGGTCATTCTGCTCAATATACGAGATGCTACACCAGAGACCAGAGACTAGAGACTAGAGACTAGAGACTAGAGACTAGAGACTAGAGACTAGAGACTAGAGACTAGAGACTAGAGACTAGAGACTAGAGACTAGAGACTAGAGACTGCTTTATTGGATATCCACCGTCAGCTCCTTCACTATTCCCATCTTCACATAGATCGGACGTATCGCTTTTCTTATTGAGGGGAGGTGGATGGTGAAGAGTATTGCTCCGGCTATGCAGAGGAGGCCCATTATCATTAGGGTGTAGGGGGCGCCTATTTTATCGGCCATGATGCCTGCGAGCAGATTTCCGAAAGGGGTGACTCCGATATAGGCGGTGGCGAAGAGGCTTACTACCCTGCCTCGTTTGTCTTCATCCACGATTGTCTGCACTATGGTGTTGCAGGAGGTGATCTCTACGAGCATCGATAAGCCTGCCATAAACATGAGTGCCATCGAGAGGGTGACGTTACGGGAGAGGGAGAAGGCGATGAGGCTTATGCCGAAGAGGGGGGCGGTGATGACGATCAGCTTGCCGAGGCCGAGGACCGTCTTTCGCAGGGCGAGGTAAAGGGCCCCGGTCAAAGCGCCCGCGCCCGCCGCGCCCATGAGGAAGCCGAGGGTGGAAGGCCCTCCGTGAAGGACGTCTTTCGCGAATATGGGGAGAAGCACGAAATAGGGAATGCCCACGAAACTTATAAGGGCCACGAAGAGGATGATGTATTTTATGGGGAGAAAACCGAAGGCATAAGTGAAGCCTTCTCTCATACCCTGGAGGACCGGCGGATGATCGAACCTCTTCTTCTTCCGGGGCACTCTCATCCGGACAAGGGCAAAAATCACCGCGAAGAAGCTGAGGCCGTTTATGAGGAAGCAGATACTTTCTCCTATAAGCCCTATGAGGATCCCTGCGATGGAAGGGCCGACGAGGCGGGCGCTGTTGAAGATAAAGGAGTTCATCGCAATCGCATTTCCCAGGTCCCGCTTACTTTCCACGATCTCGACGAAAAAGGATTGCCTGATCGGGATATCGAAGGCATTGACGCACCCCAGGAATATGCTGAGGGCCACGATATGCCATGGCTCCACCCGCCCCGAAAAGGCGAGGCCGGCGAGGAGTAAGGCAGGGACCATGGAGAGTGTCTGGGTAAGGATAAGGAGGCGCCGTCGGTTGAACCGATCGGCAAGAACCCCCGCGAATGAAGCGAAAAGAAAGGTGGGGACCTGCCCGGTGAATCCCACGAGCCCGAGGTAGAAGGGTGATCCGGTCAAGCGGTAGATGAGCCAGCTCATGGCGATATTCTGCATCCACGTGCCGATAAGAGAAATCCCCTGGCCGCCGAAAAAAAGCCGATAATTCCGGTTCTTGAGCGCCCGAACCGCGAACCTGAGGCCGATCTCCTGTTTCGGTATGGAATGTCGTAAGGTCATCTGATTGCTGGGCGTGCCTTTCGCACAAATCTATAAAGAGCGCGGGTTGTTGCCAATCCACCATATTACACCAGGAGAGGAGAAGGCTCAAGTGAAATCAGAAGCCCTTTCTCTTATTAATTTCTCAGGTCCGAAGCCGATAATCTAAAAGCAGGAGAAGCGAAAAAGTGTGACAAATGCACTTGTTCTTCTCCTCCCGGAAGATTAAAATGAGAGACGACCCTCACAAAGGAGGATAACCATGAAAAAATATATAGGATATGCAGCACTGGCCGCATTTCTCATAATGAGCCTGAGCTCAGGAACAGCCACAGCCGCCAACGGCAACAGCGCGCCGTCGATCGAAAATATCCCTGTAGTGATAATAGAGCCGCTGCCGCCAGGTCAAACCGGTGAGATGCCCATGGAGAGAGCCGAAATGCAGGCCCCTCAGGCGCCCAATCAAAGAAATGGCGGCACCGCCGTCTTCTTCGATATTATGATCCTCCGTCCCGCAGGCGTCCTCGCCGTCGCAGGAGGCCTCATAGCAAGCGCCATCGCACTACCCTTCGCCCTCCCCACCGGAAGCATGGGCAAGGTAGCGAAAACAATGATCGAGGAGCCCTTCTGCTATACCTTCGCCCGGCCGGTAGGCAATATCGACCCATACCCCTCCTCTTATTATTCAACTATGCGTTGAGGGCATAGCCACGTTTTAGAAGACAACTAAAGGGAGGAACTCAGCGCTCTCCTGTAAAAGTCGCTACTGTGGTATCTTCGCGAGGCTCGTGATGGCGAATCATCATGTTTCAGTTATGCAACGGAGCAACAACGTCCCAGACCCTCGCTCTAGCCGGGAGGGTGGAATTGACACAAAAGGCCCATCTGCGGCGCCATGCTCCGCCGGTGCCCTTCGACGTATATTCAATACGCCTGCGGTCCTCCTTGCTCGCCTGGCACCCCATATGGACCTTCCGGCCAATTCCGCCCTCCACTGCAGGCGGCTCCAAAGGTATCACATTAATTCGTCGCCGCGGCACTGCCTCGTTTTTATTCTATTGACCGTACCTCACTTCTTTTCTGTCGTCAGAGTTGCTCTGGACTCCTGCTGACTGAGAAATCGAGAATAACCAAAAGTAAGTCGAGGCGTCAATGATTGATTCAGGAAAATGTCCGGTGCCGGTGTCAATTGCTTCGATAAGTTATGGCCAAGACATCTGATGGCCGCAGCCCACCCCTCTGTCTTGCCCTCAGTTATGGACGTCCCACCGCTCCCAATTGAAATGCTGAAGGATGTCCCTATCGGCGCCCCGCAACGACGTCCCCCTCGATCCCGATATTCAATTGTCAAAGAGCAGCCTTCACCGCAGCCCGTGGAGCGGACACCTTTGTGCCTCTTGTGAGTCACCATGGGGGGGGAGGGGGGTGTCGGTTCGTTTTCGCGAAATCATTGGGGATTTATCTCCCCGAGAAAGCCGTCCATGAGATTCAAAGAAACATCCGACCCGTCGCGTCTCGTGAAGACTAACAAAAGGGCCTCCCGAGGTCCTTTAAATCAGTTGAAAAAATGTCTCTTTAGACGCTTGCCCCACCCCTGGGCGCGCTCATGCCATGCGCGTAATGGTGAATGTCAATATGGGGACGGCGATGGGGACGTCCACAACTAAATAACTATGCAAATAAAATACTTTGTTAGTGATAAGTAGGATGTCCCTTAAGTCTGGGGGGCGTGCGGCCAGGAAGGCAAAGAAGTTAGGGCTTCCTGACGGGGAGGCACGGCGCCGGGAGGGCTCTATCCTCTCCGCTTCGGCTGCGCCCGTCACCCGCTAAAAGACGATTCGTCGGGCACTCAGCCACCCAACTCGTCGTACCTCCTCAGACATGAGTGGCTGTCCTTCGGAGCGTTTCTCCTCACCGAGCGGGTCCCGACGGTACTCGCAAGGCGCTACGAGGATAAAGCCCTCCCGACCCCGTGGAGTGAGATCGAGGGAAGGGCAGATTTTACAGAAGGTGCTACGTACAGCTTCCTGAAATTGTGCCTATGGCGTCCACGAGTGACGGACACGCTTTCATGTGGCATTTTAACCGTCTTTCGAAAAAGTTCTTCTTGAATATTATCCGCAGTGGAACAGAATAGATTCTATATGCGACGCTTAATGCGCCGGGGGAATATCAAATGTCACAATTTCACGAACGTCCCGCAGGAGTTCCCCTATGACCGCTATAGCCCGCAGTAGATGCGTGCATCGAAAAGCGCAGAAGCGGCTCCAGGCAAGGGCGCCAGTTCTCTACTCTACCTCTCGTCCCCGATCGCCCAATATTCAAATTACAAGGGCTGACCCCGCCCCGTTAGGCCTTGCGGCCATTAAGCGCGGACGCGACTGCCTTGGCGTCTTCCTTGGAGCGAAATAGGAAGTTGAGCGTGCACGCGCCGAATTCTCTTTCAAGCTCTTGCCGGCGGACTGGATGATTCCCCTGATGAAAGCGAGAAGCTGATGCGGATGCATACGGCAGTTGATAGACACCATAGGTCCGTGGATCGGTGTAGCGACCGTCATCGCATACGTCCGCAGGATTGACTGCTCGCCGGATGATCGTTTGGATTGAATCCGTCATGGAATATCTCCTTGAGGCTTAACGCCTGGGTCAGCTACGAAGCCACTTTGTGGCCGAGTTAGCTGCACCCGGTAGTTATGCAATGAGTGTCTTCTATTCAGCAATCACATACCTTGACAACTTATGAAAGTGTTCCTCAACCTCCGGCTTCCCCAGAGCCTGACCCATAAATCTGACGGAACTGAGGAAGACGAGCAATGAATGAAATGACGAAAAGATCAGGTGTGGCTCATTCGTTTCAAACTGATTCGCGACAAAAGAGCCAGGAATATCCACGCGCCGCGCACGAACACCCTTTGCCAAGCCAGCAAAGCTTGAATGGGCCGAAGGCGAACCCTGGCGATAGGCTTGGCAATATAGGTATTCATAGAAATGTGGTTCATTGCAGGTGGGCGGGTACCTGGAATCCAGAAGTCCGACGTTTTGTTCGAGGGACTTACCTGTCCATGAGGTGACGTTCTTCCCGTACGTTTTGAGGTATCGGTCCCGGTTTTGTTTTAAAGAGGCTATTTCCGATGGGGGAATTCCGCTCAAATTCCCTAACCCCAGCTTTTCGAGGTGAGAATAACACTTGTATGCCTCTACGAACTGATAGGTTTCATACCTTTTCAGATCGTCCGGGATCGCAGAGGTCACAAGCAATCCCATCGACACAATACTTTCAAACATGGCACGAGATAAAGCATATATGTCTGCTACCCTTCCATGCTCGACCAGATACATGACGGTGAGGAAAGTTGAGAAATTCCTATCATGGTTTAGAAACAAAAGCGTATTTCGCCGGTGGTCTTTATCCACTTTAACAGGGTAGAGGGTGGCAAGTTGAAAATCCAATGCCTCTTGACTGACCTTCTCGAAGTTGGATTTAGTAAATTTGTTGTTCATGTTTCTTGCATAACCAGCGGCCAAGAGGCTGGTTAAGTCACTCCAGTTCAAGTTTCCGTAAAACCACATGAATCGTTGAGAGGTAAAAATAGAACATCCAACTCAGCCAAATTGCCGTATCATAGTCCGTTTTCTGTTGCTCATTGTGGTGTCTAATGCCGAAATTATTGGCGATGTTGAATAGATCGGCCTCATCTTTCTGAGATAATAAAGTCTTTAAGTTCGGCCGAAGATATTCAAAGACGTCCGCTAAATCCCTAACGGCTTGTCGCCTGTCATCAAGTGAAGACCCATGCCTACGGAATCTGAGGATTGCACTGTCCATTCTTGATTGGACGTTTTTGTCGTTAGTTGGAATGTCTGCTTCAAAGATCTTTTCGAGGCCTTTTTCTGCCTTATGCAGTACCTCACCCTCTCCAGAGAAAGAGAACGGATTTCTATAAAGACTTAACAGCTCATTTATCTTTTCGCTGAAGTATTTTTGGCCTTCATCACGATCAAACGTTTCCCAATGCATCCCACATTGGTTCCAATTGTGGTATGTTCCATCTATTGGTTTGGAAATATGATCGTATAGGAACTCTATCACGTCAAAGAGATCATCTTCCGTATATTCCTTGCAGTAGCTTTCAATGGGCCATATGTCTTTTTTCCTTAGCTTCACCAGTATTTCATACTGTGGGTCCACAACTTTGCCAGGAATGAAATCGGCATCAACACAGTAGAAGCCAAAGGCTTCAGCGAAATATCCGTCCTTGTCTAACTGGTTATAAAGTCGAAGGAACAAATCTCGAAGTTCCTCGAGATCGAAGCCTTTAGCGTTCTTATTCTTATCTGTGCGAATTGAGTAGTATTGTTTTGCTGCCATCGCGGTTACATCCCTGCAACTTAACATTAATATACTGCAAGCAGTAATTTCCGAAATAGTAGTATTTGCTGTTAGCTATGTCAATGATTATTGTTGAACGAGTATAGACTGATAATATTCATAAATTCGCATAGATACCATCTATTTCAGAGAGAAGGTTATTCCGTAGAATTTGCAGTATATCGTCAATATACCGATGTTATACTGCATGCAGCAATTGCTCGACAAATACCACTTGTAACCTTTCATGCAGTCGGCAAGGCGATGGCTGTGAATACGGACGTTCTATACCCTCCTGCAACGCTATACTACAGCCTCGCGCATAAAAATTATTCTGTTCCATAACCGATGAAAATTCAACTCAAAAACTTTTCGGATGCGCTATGGAATCCCCGAGGGGACGTACTTGACCACCGTGACAAACTCCCGTGTCTTCCGAAAAGACTACTTCTTCCATAATTGTAGTGAATAGGCCAAAAATACTCTACCTACTGCGGGCGGTCTGCGGGGTCGGTTCCTGAAGCGACTTTGTGGAGGGGCTGGGGACCCTGCAGCGTAGACTTCCGGTGACGGCGTAGCCGGCATGAGCGCCGGATAGTTGGATCGGGCCCCGCAAGACCAGCCGGTTCGCGGACGATCAATTCACCTTGTGCTCCCAACTACCTGCGCGCTGAGCGAAAGGAAGTTGAGAGCGTCTTGGGTCAGCACCGGAGCAAGCCGGAGCGTAAGGAATTGACCCCGCAGGCTGCCCGCCCGCTCCCAATTACCCATACCCTGCGCATTTTGTCTTGGACTATATTTATTTTGAATTACTACGAGTGATTCCCGCCTTTCCTCAACCTCAACCTCAACCTATCTTTTCCCCTCTTTTCCCTTCTCCTCCAACCCCCTCCGCCATTTCCAGATACTCCCGCGCCTCCTCCTCTTTCCCCCGTTTCCTCGCCCCCAGTGCAAGAATACCGCACTTCATCTTCAGCTCTTCCAGTGCCTTTTCCCGTAAATCCTCCGTCAGCACCCCCGATTTAATCACCTTCACCAAACCCTGAACCCGAAACCGATCCATCGCTTCATATTTCCTGGAGAGTTGATCTTCGTGTCCGCCTGTTTTTCTTATCAGTGGTTTTTCTATGAAGAGAACAGGGTACCGGCACGTGATCCTCAGCCACATGTCGTAGTCTTCGCAGGCAGGCAGGGTTTCATCGAAATTACCTACTGTGTCAAATACCTCCCTGCTGATAAGCGCCGAGGAGGGGCTTATGATGCACAGGGGCAGGCATTGGGGGAATATCCAGCCTGACTGTTTTCGGTGTCGTTTTTTCTGGTTGATCCTCTTGCCGTTTCTGATCCATATCTCGTCGGTGTAGGAGATCTTATAATCTCCGTCTTTCATGAGCGCCATCTGGGTGGAGAGCTTGCCTTTGAGCCAGAGGTCATCCACATCCAGAAAGGCGAGATAGTCGCCTTTTGAGACTGCGATCCCTTTATTCCTTGCGCTGCTTATGCCGCCGTTTTCTTTATAGATATACTTTACGGGGAAATGCCGGACTTCCTCTTCGGAGCCGTCGGTCGAGCCGTCGTCGATCACTATGACCTCCATTTCCGGGTAGTCCTGGGCGAGGACCGAGGCGAGTGCCCCTTTGAAGTAGGACCTTCTGTTATAGGTGGTGATGATCGCTGATATGAGTGGTATCTTAGCCTTCATGACCTACACGGATTCAGTGCAAAAAAAAGGACCGGATTTTTCCGGCCCTTCTTTTTTAATTTATGGCGGGGTCGACGAGAATTGAACTCGCGGCCTCCGGCGTGACAGGCCGGCGTTATAACCAGGCTTAACTACGACCCCGTACTATACATCATTATGGTAGGCGGAACAGGTTTTGAACCTGCGACCCCCGGCTTGTAAGGCCGATGCTCTCCCGCTGAGCTACCCGCCCACTTGTTAGTGGTTACTATAGCAGCTTCAGCCGGGATTGTCAAACGCTTCATGCGATTTCTGCTTCTTCTTCGTATATCATTATGGGACGCTCGTGGTTCATGATCACGTCCTCATTGACTACGCACTCTTTCACGTTCGACAGGGTCGGGATCTCGTACATGACGTCGAGCATGACTTTTTCCATAATCGACCTCAGGCCCCTTGCGCCCGTCTTCTTCTTCATGGCCTCCCTGGCGATACCGCGTAGCGCCCCTTCGGTGAAGGTGAGCTTCACGTTCTCGAGCTCGAAAAGCTTCTTGTACTGTTTGGAGATGGCGTTCTTCGGTCTCTTCACGATCTCCACGAGGTTGTCTTCGCTGAGCTCATCCAGGGTCGCGATGATGGGCAGCCTTCCGATGAATTCCGGGATCAGCCCGTATTTCAGGAGGTCCTCGGGCTGGATCTCTCTCATCAGCTCGGAATATTTCTTGTCCCTGCCGCCTTCTATGTCGACGCCGAAACCGATCCCCTTCTTCCCGATCCTGCCTGCGACAATCGATTCTACGGCGTTAAACGCGCCGCCGCAGATGAAGAGGATGTTCGTGGTGTCAACCTTGATGTAATCCTGCTGGGGATGTTTCCTGCCGCCTTTGGGCGGCACATTCGCGACCGTTCCCTCGATGATCTTGAGGAGCGCCTGCTGCACGCCTTCGCCGGATACGTCCCTGGTGATGGAAGGGCTGTCCGTCTTTCTCGATATCTTGTCGATTTCGTCGATATAGACGATCCCTCTCTCCGCCTTCTCGATATTGTAGTCTGCCGACTGAAGGAGATAGAGTATGATGTTCTCCACGTCCTCGCCCACGTATCCCGCCTCTGTGAGGGTGGTGGCATCCGCGATGGTGAAGGGGACATGGAGGACCCTCGCGAGGGTCTGGGCGAGCAGCGTCTTGCCCGAGCCCGTGGGGCCTATCATGAGGATGTTGCTCTTCTGGATCTCCACGTCGTCGAAATTGGCTTTCGCCTCTATCCTCTTGTAGTGGTTGTAGACCGCTACGGAAAGGACCTTCTTCGCGTAATCCTGGCCGATGACGTACTCATCGAGCAGCTTTCTTATCTCATGGGGTTTGGGAATGGACGTCTTTATGTAGTCGAATCTCTCTTTCTTTGCCTCGTCCTGAATAATCTCGTTGCAGAGCTCGATGCACTCGTTGCAGATGTACACCATCGGGCCTGCGATCAGCTTCTTTACCTCGTCCTGACTTTTACCGCAAAAAGAACAATGCAATTTCATCGTCCTCCCATTATTTTTCTTTATCATGGTCATTTTCGTTTCTCCACGATCTCGTCTATTATGCCGTATTCAACAGCCTGTATGGCGGTCATGTAGAAGTCCCGTTCCGTATCCTGAATTATCTTTTCCATTGACTGGCCTGTATGTTTCACGAGGATCTCGTTCAATTCCTCACGGGTCCTCAGTATCTCCTTGGCCTGTATGCCGATGTCCGTAGCCTGTCCCTGGGCTCCGCCGAGGGGCTGATGGATCAGCACCCGCGAATGGGGCAGGGCATAACGTTTTCCCTTCTCGCCCGCGCCTAAAAGCACGGCCGCCATGCTCGCAGCCTGGCCCGTGCACATGGTGGTGACGGGGGATTTGATGTACTGCATGGTATCGTATATGGCGAGTCCGCTGGTGATGTAACCGCCGGGGCTGTTCACATATATCGATATCTCCCGTGTGGGGTCTTCCGATTCAAGGAAGAGCAGCTGGGCGATCACGATGTTGGCCACATTGTCATCGATGGGGGCCCCCAGAAAAATGATTCTTTCTTTCAGCAGCTTCGAGTAGATGTCGTACGCCCGCTCTCCCCTGCCGTCTTTCTCAATTACGATCGGTACAAGGTTCATTCCTTCTCCTTCATGACGGCATGCTCACGCAGGAAGTCGACTGCTTTTTCCTCAATTATGTTCTGTCTCAAGCCGCCTATGAGATTATACTGCCGGTAAAACTGAAGGACTTCGCTGAAGGGCTGCTTGCTCTCTTCGGCAAACTTCTTTATTTTATCGAACACTTCTTCTTCATTTAAGGTGATGCCTTCTTTCTTCGCGATCTTGGCGAGGAGGATCTCCGCCTTTACCCGGTCCACGGCCCTCGGCTCGAACTCTTTCCGCAGGTTTTCCTCGAGTGCCTTCTCCTCGTCAGGACCGAGCCGCTGGGACTGGCTCTTGAACCGCATCTTGGCATCCTCGACCATGCCTTCCACTTTCTTCTCAAGGTATTTCGGGGGAACGGGTACTTCGACTTTCGAGATAAGGCCCGAGACCAGCTGCTGGACCACGTTTCTCTTCTCCGCCCCTTCCTTCTCTTTCTCTATCTCGCCCCGGATACTCTCCTTCAGTGCGTCCAAGGTATCGAAGGAGAGGTCTTTCGCAAATTCATCGTTCACTTCGGGGAGCTTCTTTTCCCGGATCTCCTTTACGGTGACACGGAAAACGATCGTCTGGGATGCGATGCTTGCATCCGGATAATCTTCAGGAAAGCTGATGGGCACATCCTTCTCTTCCCCTGCCTTCATGCCGGTCAGGGCCGCCTCAAATTCGGGGAGCAGGGTGGTGGTGCCGAGCTCCAGGGGATAGCCTTCGGTGGCCACTTCGTTCACCGGCTTCCCGTCTTCCGAAAATCCCTGGTATTTCACGATCACGAAATCGCCCTTTTCGGCACCCGAGGTCTCATCTTTCATCTTCATCTCGGCGTGCATGTTTCTGAGCCTTTCGATCCGCTCCTGCATCTCTTCGTCGCTCACCGCGATCTTTGACACTTCTATTTCCATTCCCTTGTATTCGGGAAGCTCGATCTCGGGCTCTACCTCGCACTCCATGGTGTATCCCTGTTGTCCTTCAGCCTCGATGAAATCAACGTAAGGCTCGGTCACGGGGGCCACTTCCGCCTGGGCGAGTGCCTCTCCCATGGTATTCTGGACCATCCTCTTCTTCAACTCGTCTTCCACGTAATCTTTATAATATGCGGTCAGAATTGATTTAGGGGTCTTACCGGGACGAAAACCCCGGATTTTTGCCTGTTTCTTCAGCTCGTCGTAGATCTCGTTTTCCAACTCCTTGAGCTTTTCTTCTGGAAGAATGACCTCAACTTTCTTCCTCACCTGATCGAGATTCGTCACTTCAACCTTCATACATTCCTCCAGAAAAATATGCGAGCGGAATTAATCCGTTTCGTTCTCGTCTGTTCGACCTTATTATATACTCAACTTCGCAAATTATCAAGACTTTTGGGCTCGCGCGGCCGGACTGGGGCGTGGCAAAGAGCCGAATCGATAATGTATCCGCATGCTTCGTGAGCTCGTAAGCCGCACGAACAGGCTGCTCCCATCAGCGGCGCGAGGGGAGGGAAGGGGGCAGCCATTCCTGCCGGCCGGTTCGCAAGATGTACCCCTGCCGCCGGGCGGGATAGGTGCCTGTTATGCCAGACGGAGCCCCTTTTTCGTGATCACGAGGTTTTGGAAGCCGCTTTCCCTGAACTCTTCCTCGTACTTCACTATAAAGGGATACTCCTTTTCCACGATCTCGTCATCGGACATCTTCTCCACCCTGTCTTCGCCATATTGGCCGATGAGGTCGCGCCGGGCCAGGGAGAGCACCATCTCTTCCCAGACGGTGTGCATGTTGTAATCCCCGATGGTATCGACCACGCCTGTCTTTTCCTCGAACTCCTCGGTGGGGTAGTAGGTTTTCTCCTTTTCGTCGAAACCGGCGAAGGCTTCGTACCCGAAATCCTTGGCGAGAGAGAGCACGTATTGTTCAAAATCTTCGAATTCCCGGTCTGCCTCTTCCCCTGCGGAGGCTGCCACCCAGTTCCCGAGGTAGACTGTCTTGAGCAATGTCTCGAACTGGCTTTTGGTCAGATTTATCTTCATCCCGGCCTCCTAAGTTTTCGTGACGGACGCAGTGTTGCCCGCTATGATTGTCTGTTCATGTAATCCCTGTATCCGAATCGCCTGATTACCTCTATTGTTCCGTTGCTTCCGAGGAGTGCGATATCCGGGAGGTTGATCCCGTTGAATGTCGTATTCTTTACGATACTATAAAGCGCCATATCGGTGAAGACGAGCCGGGTCCCTCTTTCAAGGGGAGCATCGAAAGAATAGTCTCCGATTACATCTCCCGCAAGGCAGGTCGGTCCGGCGAGCCTGTAGGTATATTTCTTTTCCCCCGGCCCCGCGGAAGTTAAAATCTCAGGCCGGTAGGGCATGAGGAGCACGTCGGGCATGTGGGCTTCGGCGGAGGCGTCTATTATGGCGATCTCTCCGCTGTTGCTGACGATATCGAGGACGGAGGAGATGAGGACGCCTGCGTGAAGCACGCTCGCTTCACCCGGTTCGAGATAGACCTGCAGACCGTATTTCGCCTTGAATTGTTTAATAATTTTAATAAGGCGCTCCAGGTCATAATCATCCCGCGTGATATGGTGGCCTCCCCCGAAATTTACCCATTGAAGCCCCTTCAAATATGGTCCGTAGAGTGCTTCGAAGGAGTTGAGGACCCGCTCGAGGACATCCGAATTCTGCTGGCACATGGCGTGGAAATGAAGTCCTTCCACCATCCCGTCATATTCCGGGAACCCGGCGACAAAGGCCTCATGGGTGATGCCGAGTCTCGAACAGGGGGCACAGGGGTTGTACATGGCGGTCTCCACCTCCGAATACCCGGGATTGACCCTGAGGCCCACCCTCACTCCCTTCTTCCGTGCCGCTTTCCCAAAGCGCCCGAGCTGATAAAAGGAGTTGAAAACAACTGTATCGGAATATCTGAGAATAGGGCCTATCTCCTGCTCCCGGTAGGCGGCCGAAAAGGTGTGGACCTCTTTTCCGAACTTCTCACGGCCAAGTCGCGCTTCATTGAGCCCGCTTGCGCATGTCCCGTCGAGGTAGTCGCTCATCATGGGAAAAGTGGCGAAAGAGGCATATGCCTTGAGGGCGTGAAGGATCTTGCAGCCGGTGCGGTCTTTCACGTAACGGAGGAGCCGCATGTTTTCCTCGATCAGGGATTCATCGATAAGATAGACAGGCGTGGCAGGCGTGGCAGCGATGGCAAGGGACCTCTCCTTCGCTGCCGCAAAAAACTCCTTTTTCGCATGTTTAATCGATCGGGTGAGGGTTTTCAGGCCCGCGGTATCGAGGGAGCGGAGTAGTTCCTGCCTCCCCGCATCTGAGAGTCCGTGATAACGGGATATTGTCCCGGACTTTTTTGCCGAAAAACGATCGATCGAATTCCTCTTTTCGGCAACGGCCTTCATAGGCGTCAGACGTGCTCCGGCAGAGGGGCGTGCTCCACCACCTGCCAGGGCAGACCATAGGCATTGAGTGCTTCCATGAACTTATCCGGATCGAGTTGTTCCATATTGTAGACTCCCGTTCCCTTCCATGTTCCGGTAAGCACCATCATGGCCCCGATCATGGCCGGCACGCCCGTGGTGAAGGCGATCGCCTGGGTGCCGGTTTGCCTGAAGGCCTCTTCGTGGTCGCACACATTATAGATGTAACGTGTAATGGTCTCACCATTCCGGGTCCCGGTCATCACGTTTCCGATCACGGTTTTTCCCGTGTATTTCGTTCCGAGGGAGGCAGGCTCGGGAAGGAGGGTCTTGAGAAACTTTATGGGTATGATCTTGCACCCTTCGTAATCGATCTCGTCTATTCTCGTCATGCCCACTTCCTGAAGCACCTTCAGGTGGGTGAGGTAGTTTTCCGAAAAGGTCATCCAGAACCTGGCCCTCCGGATTTCCGGAATGTGACGTACGAGGGATTCGAGCTCTTCATGATAGAGGAGATAGCTCTCCTTCGCCCCGGCAATCGGATAGTCGAAGCTGAAGTGGGTTGACCCCTCTTCGATTATGGCCGGGGTCTCGATCCATCTTCCCTGGTCCCAGTGCCTCACCGTCTGGGTCACCTCCCTGATATTGATCTCAGGGTTGAAGTTGGTGGCAAAGGCATGACCGTGGCTTCCGGCGTTGCAGTCGAGGATGTCGAGGTAATGTATCTCGTCGAAGAGGTGCTTTTTTGCATAGGCGGTGAATACGTTCGTCACCCCCGGATCGAAACCGGAGCCCAGCACCGCCATAATTCCCTTTTGCCGGAACCTCTCCTGATATGCCCATTGCCAGCTATACTCGAAGTGGGCCTCATCCAGGGGCTCGTAATTGGCGGTATCCACATAATGGACCCCTGTTTCAAGGCATGCATCCATGATGTGGAGGTCCTGATAAGGGAGGGCGAGATTGAGTACGACATAAGGCTGGAACTTTTCGATGAGGGCTGAAAGCTCCGGCACGTTATCCGCATCCACGCGGGCGGTCTGGATCTCCCTTCCGTATCTGCGGCGTATATCTTCCTTTATGGCGTCGCACTTGGAGAGGGTCCTGCTTGCCACCATGATCTCTTTGAAGACCTCCGGGACCTGGGCGCACTTGTGGACAGCCACCGTCGCCACTCCCCCTGCTCCGATTATCAGTATTTTACCGTTGTTTGCGTTCATGTTCGCTATATTCCTTTGTAATTAATGGGGCTCACGTCGCCCCCCGCTTAAGGCGCCTACTGTTGGTCCGCGGGCAAAAGCCCGTGGAGCCTCCCCTTCTCGCTCGCGGTGCGAGCTACATGTCGCGAAGGGTTTTTGGAAAATCAATGTTTAACCATACCCGCTTCATATTTCTAAGCAAACTTAATGCCGCACCTTAATCAATCAACTGAATGAGCTGCCTTGCCCTTCTTCCGGATCGGCCGTTTTTCAAGGCTCACCCGCGTATATACTATATACTCACGACTGCCCCTTCACTCAAGGAGCAGGAGGATTTCCCGGGCTACTTTTGCGGCGGTGACGGAGGAGACGAAGGTCGTATCGTAATCGGGCGCCAGCTCGACTATGTCGGCGCCCTTTATTTCTCTTCCTTTTAAGACAGAAAAATAGTCCATTACTTCTTTGAAGGTAAGACCTCCCGGCTCCGGGGTGGTTACTCCCGAGACCAGGGACGGGTCAAAGACGTCAATATCGAAGGTAAGGTAGACGGGACGGTTTCGATCCAGGCGGGCCTCGAGCTCCGAAGGCGACCTTATCTCGCTCAGCTCTTCGAACTCCTGCCGCGTTCCGGACCGAATGCCTATCTGCATCAAATCTATTCCGCCAAGCTCTTTCACCCGTTTCATGGCCGTCGCGTGGGACAGCTCCTGTCCCTCGTATTGATCCCTGAGGTCGCAATGGGCGTCGAAATGGACGACCTGAAGCTCTTTATAATAATTTCTTAAACCCTTCAGGAGAGGGAAGGTGATGAGGTGCTCGCCGCCGAGGATGAGATGCTTCCGCCCCTGGCCTGCAATTCCTGCCGCCGCCTCTTCGATAAAGTCTAGGGAGTGCCTGAGGTCTGCGGGGAATAGCTCGAGGTTGCCGGAGTCGTGAAATATTACATCCTCCAGGTCCTGTTTCAGGTAAGGGCTGTAGGTCTCGAGGGTCCACGATGCCTTTCTGATGCTGTCGGGGGCAAATTTGGTCCCTCCCCGGAAAGAGGAGGTTACATCGAGGGGGCACCCCAGAACAATAATCCCCTTGTCCTCAGTCCCTGATCCCATGAATGCACTCGTGAAAACACCTTTCATGTGGCCGCCTTTTGAAAGGAATAGTGCGGCAGGGCTTTCCTGCCGGATATGAAGAGATCGAAAAGAGTCTTAAAGCTGGAATTTAACCTGTATTCAGCGATCGAAAATAAGCGGGAAGATCTGCGCCGGACCGGTGCAGGACGGAAATTGCCCCAATTGAGCGGGCCTTGCGGCAGGCATCTTATCCGAAGAAAAATTCTGCACTCTCGCACCATTTCTCAGAAATCCCATCCAATCAATCCCAAAGGACTACTGCGGCAAAAACTGCGCCGATGCTGACGACTTTATAGGTGGCCGATATGGCCTTAATTTCTTTAATCGCCCGCTTCCTGACATCCATCCCTTTTTCCACCATCTTCTTGACCTGGTCCACGACGGCTTTCTCTTCCGCCCTTGCCGAATATTCCATTATTAATCCCGCGAGGTTCGAATCCTCGGGTATCCCGATCGCCACTGCTGCCGATATGGTCTCGCCGGGCACTTCGCTGTAAAGTGACGCATAGGCCGTGGGAACGAGAGCTCCCTGCGGCATGGGCAGGGGAGCAGGGTTAAGCTCCTTGCAATGCGGAGGAAGGATGCTGCTCATTCTCACCAGGTTGGTGTCCCCGACGCCCGACGCCAACAGGGCACCGTCGAACGCATTCAGGAGCGAAAATCCTTCGGAGGAACCGCTCGCCAGAAAAAATGTAGTGGGTGTTTTAATAATCACTTGAACCACCTCCCAACTCTTTAATACTCAACCGGTTTGTGGGTGATTTCTTTATCTCGGAAATCCGGTTGACCCCATTTTATTTATTACTCCGCCCTTCAGGGGCACTAAAAATTAGGAGGCGAAGATACCCAAAGGACAAACGCCTTATTCCCTCGCCTGTTCGCTATAAAATGCTTCCGGGTTGCTTTGAAATAAAAACACTCACCCTTTTTCAGCTTATAAATTTTTCCACCAAGGGTGAGCTCGATGCTGCCGGAAAGAACAAGTCCGAATTCTTCACCCTCATGGGGTTCCTCTTCGGGCGTTTTCTCGCCTGGGTCCATTTCAAGAAGAGCAGGGTCCAGCATTCTGTTCTGGGCGGCGGGAACGAGGATCTTAAAAGACTTCACGTCCTCCATCTCCAACTCCACCCGGTCTTTAAGTCTGAAGACTATCTGCTCGTCAAAAGCACCATTGAAAAAATTGGATGGTTTTTCATCCAGTGCGTCGAGGATGCCGATGAGGCTCTCGACGGACAATGATGTTAAATTCCGCTCAATTTGAGAGATAAAGCCTTTTGTGAGGCCAGCCCGTGACGCGAGCTCCTCCTGAGTCAGGGATTTCGCCTGCCTCAATGTCTTTATTCTCTCACCAATACTGGATGTTCCTATATTCATTTCACTAACACTATACGCTTACAAGAAGTTTACAGTATTAAACAAAATGTGGGCCCCGGTTGTCAAGTAAATTTTTATTTAACTTTCAGTACCAGTATGCTAAACTTAAATCTATAAAAGCCCATGCTCGGCAAAGACGCAATTCTACACTTTTTTGAGAAAAAAGGCATTAAAAATCTGTTCCATCTCCCGGGCATCCATACCCTCCCTTTCAACGAAGCAATAACGAAGAATCCCCGGATCTTATCCATTAGGGGGCGCCATGAATCGACTCTCGCCTCCATGGCGGACGGCTATGCCAGGGCGACCGGCGAGGCGGGCATCCTTATCGTGACCCCGGGCCCCGGTTTGGGCAATGTGGTCTCGGGATGCATGGAAGCCTTCTCGGATGATGTTCCCCTCCTCATTATCCATATCGATACGGGAAGAAAGGACATAGGGAAAGGCATACTCCACGAGCTCGTGGAGCCCGAAGCCATCTTCAGGCATATCACAAAAAAGACCTTTTGCGTGTCCATTGCCGACGAGCTCATACCTCTCCTCGATGACGCCTTTTGTCTCGCAATGGCAGAGAGGAGAGGTCCCGTGATGATCTCCATCCCCTATACTCTATTTGAAAAGGAGGTTCCTTTCACGTTGCCTGCACGCCCGGAACGGCAGGAAAGGCTTGACCTCGATGAAATCGAGCATGTCCTCGCCGGAAAGAAACATCCCGTCATCATCGGCGGGAAGGGGCTCATGAGAGAGGAGTTGAGGCCGCTCCTCGAATCGCTCTGCGTCGATCGGTCAATACCCTTTCTCACCACCACGGCAGGAAAGGGGGTCCTCTCGGAATACGGTCCCTGTGCCTTCGGAAATATCATGCAGAGAGGGACGGCGAGGCGGATCCTCGATTCAGCCGATGTTGTCATTGCCCTCGGTACGAGACTCAGGGATGTGGACGCGAAGCGACGGGGAATAAAAATCAAGGATCTTATCCACATAGACACGAACGGCGCATGGATGGGTAAGAATTATGCGGGGGCCTGCGTGGTCTCGGGCGATTTAAACGCTGCCCTTGTCGAGCTGCATGAGGTCCTTGGCAGAGCTCGATTCAACTGGGACCTGGAAGGGCTCAAAAGGCAGCAGGAGGAGGAGAGAAGCTCTCTCGAAAGAGACTTTATGGGTTTTCATATCATGAAGGCGGTCAGGGAGGCAATTCCCCTGGAGACGGTGACCGTGTGGGATTTGAGCCTCCTCGGCTACTGGGCCGAATATTATTTTCCCGTGGAATTTCAAAGGACTTTTATTATGCCGAGGGGTATATCACCCATTTTCTATGCCCTTCCGGCGGGAATAGGCGCAAGGGTGGGCCGTCCCGATACGCCGTGCCTGGCCATATGCGGGGACGGCAGTTTTCTTCCCTCCTCGGCAGAGCTAGCCGTCATAAGGGAGTATAATATTCCGCTTGTGACCATAGTATATAACAACAGGAGCTACGGGATACTCGAAGATTATATGGAATCTTCCTATGGCATCAAAGGTTCTATGGGCCTTACCAACCCTGATTTCGTAAAATTGGCGGGATCATTCGGTATCGAGGCAAAAAGGGTAACCGACCCCGACCGGTTGAAGGATACCTTATGTCGCCTGAGGTGGGATGAGCCCTGTCTTATCGAGTTCGATTTCCCCATTTTCCCGTCCCCGTGGAAATAGAAGAAGAAGACGGCTAAAGCACAGAGCCCGACGCGATGGGAGACGGCCCCCGACGACCGGTATCTTGTTAATGAGGCGGGGGAGGCGGCAGGAATGGCTGTTCCGGGCCGCGACCCGGTCCATGACGCCGGTCGAACTTTCTTCTTATCTTTTCAAACTCCATTTTTTGCGGGGCCGTGAGCTGGGTCTTTATCTGCGCAAAACCTTCGTCAATGATTTTATCCACTTCCGGTTTCACCTGCATGAAATGCTCGTGAAGTTTCTCCCCTGTCTTATTGAGGATATCTTCAACCGCAGTTTTTTGGGCACGGGTGAGATCGAGCTCTTTCGCCAGCCGGTCAGCCATTTCAGCCGATCTGTTCTTGTGGTGCCACGGACCGGGAGGCCGGGGGGGTTTCATAAGCAGCCAGGTGCCTATGGAGCCGAAGAGTATCCCCACGAGGAGTAAGAGAACTACTCCGGTGACCAATTTCCACACGTTCATTCTGCCTCCGTCATACTGAAAAGAACTGGATTATGGTCCATTCCTCCAGGCCGTTTATAAAACTTTGAAGGCTATTCTGTGCCGATGCGAGCCCAAGCTTCACGAGAAAAAAGATCAATATGAGCGCGAGAGGCGTGGTGATGGGCACAAGGCGCCACACGATCTTCTCGAAGGAGGGCAGAAAGCGGGGTTTCCCGCATAAGGGGCCGATCTCCCTGACCTTGGCCATGAGGGCGTCGCGCCATTTCAGGCCTATTTCAGGCGGCTCTTTTCCTATATAGGCCCGTCTCAGGGCATGCCGGAGCTTGTCCGGTCCAATGCCGGAAGTCTTCATCCTTCCCTCCTTCTTTCTTTGGCTGCCGCCTCGCACAGGTTTTGAAGTCTTCTGCGGGAGCGGAACAATCTCACTTTCACGTTCGCGACGCTCCATCCCATGAGGCCCGCCGCTTCTTTTACGGAGCGCCCCTCAAGGTAAACAAGTTCCAGCGCCATCCTGTCGGCAGGCGACAAGGCGCCGATTGCCCAGTCCAGGACTTCCCTGGCTTCCCTCTCGGGGTTATGCTCGTAGAAGGCGGCGCTCGATCGGTCGGAGAGGGTCGTTTCGAGCCACTCCCGGTGTTGTTCCGATAGAGAGCTCATGGGAATTTCGCGGGACTTGTAGCGTTCCCGCCAAAAGTCGTAACAGGTCCTCGCGGCAATCACGGACAACCAGGATTTGAAGCCCCCGTCATGCCTGTACTTCGGCAGCGACCGGTATGCCCTCAAAAATACGTCCTGCAAGGTATCCTCTACCTGATCGAAAGGGACATGTCGGGCAACAATAGCCGCCACAAAATTCCGGTACCTTTCCACCAGCTGCTCGAAGGCGTTTACGTCTCCATCTACTATCTGACGGACGATCTCTTCATCTTTCGGATTCTGAATGTCATCTCCCACTGGTGCGTCCGCTGCTCCGTAAGCCATTATAGCCTACTCGCAATCCTAATATGAAGTCGGGGGTCACGGGAAAAAAGTTACGAAAAAAAGCAAAAAAGCTTTAAAATCCCGGTCCGACCTCTTAATTCACTTGGCGGAAGAGACAGAGAATGGTTTCATGATCTTTAGAATCGCCAGCTCCGTGCCGATAAAAAGGAGACGACCCTATCTCTGACGGATGAGATAAGGGTGATGAGACTTCATCTGTTAATGCAAAAGTTCCGGGAGGAAAAGAATTGAAGAAATTGGCTCTTTTTGTGGCGGGGTTCGTTATTCCCCTATTTTTCTTTATCGGGACCGGGTATGGGTTCAACGCGGCCGATCTTCAAAGACTGAAAACCACGTTCCGATGCCCGGGGTGCGATTTGTCCGGGGCAGGACTCAAGGGTTTCAACCTGAGCAGGGCGAGACTCGTGGGGGCGAACCTGGCAGGAGCCGATCTCACCGGGGCCAACCTCTCCATGGCCCACCTGAACAATGCAGATTTTTCAAGGTGCGATCTTACGGGAGCCAATTTAAGCGAGGCACGCCTCCAGTATGCTGAACTCGTGGGCACCGACCTGGCCGGGGCGGTCCTCGACCACGCAGATTTTACCGGTGTCAATCTCACCCATGCAAATCTGCTGAAGGCCAGAGGGTTCCATATGATCCTCCGCGGAGCCGACCTCTCCGGGGCAAATCTGATAAATGCTGTCTTCGAGCATGCGACCATGCGGGGAGCGAACCTCTCCGGCACGGACCTTACGGGCGCCAATATCTCAAACGCCGACCTTACGGGCGCCAATTTAACGGGAACGAATATCTCGGGAGCAAATCTTAACGGCGCCACCTGGCCCGATGGAGTGAGCTGCAAGGCGGGTTCAGTGGGCGTTTGCAAGAAATAAACCCTTATTTTCCGTCCCCGGCATTACTCTTTTGTCGTCTCGGCCTTTCCGCCTAATCTCGAAATTGCTTCCCGGGCCCGATTGCAGCAGACGGGATCGACGTGAGATTGCGCGACTTCGGCCAGCTTGTCCGCCGCTTCTGTGGATGCCAGATCGAATAGGGCGGTAATGGCCCGCACGCGCACCGGTTCGTCATCCTCGCATATGACCACGTCAATGAGGGCATCTATCGCTTCCTTCGAGCGAAGCTGCATGAGGGCGCCGACCGCTGCCCCGCGGACGGATATCTCCGGGTCGTGGAGGAGTTCGAGAATGTAGGGCACGGATGATTCCGATCCCATGCCGGCCATCGCATGTATGGCAGCCACCCTGAGGTCGGGATCTCTATCCTGAAGAAAATCATAGAGAAGAAGGTTTGTCTCTTCCGAATCTATCTCTCCCAGGAGGAGGATGGCCTGGATTTTCTCGTCCTTGTCATTCCCCTTAAGGGCATCGACCAAAAGGTCTTTTGTGACGACCGAGGTCTTGAGGGCCGCCCTGATCGGAAAATTCTCTTTCACATGCTCGAAGACCGATTCCATGAATCGTTCAGCCCCTTCCGGTCCGGAACCCGGGGAGAGAGACGAGACAAAGGACTTTACGTGGCCCGCAATCTCGGTCAAATCCTTATGAGTGAGCCCTTTTTCGAGTTTCTCGTCGAATCCATCCGCGCGAGGAAAGGCAGGCATGGGACTCTTCACGTCACCCATCGATGCGCGCAGACTTTGGAGCACCACCTCTCCGAAAGCCGGTCCACTTTCCTTAAGCAGCATGGCGCCCTTGTGGGCGAACCAGTCATAAATTGCCGCCACGGTAAGATCCTTGAGCAGAGTCATAGAGGCCCCCTTTTTGGGGAGAATATAATGATCGAGCGTGTTTCCGTCAACGGGCGCCAGGGGTCTCCCATGGCAGCGCGGGATTTATCGCATGGCGTAGACAGGCATGGCTGATCCCTTGAAAAGGAGGACAAATGCGAGGAGTCCGACGATAGCGAACAGGATCATGGTCCACTTTCTTCGAAAATCGATGTTGAGCAGGAAAAGGAGCACCAGGATCACACCATAGGCAAGGCAATAGGGGCAGTAAACCTCGTTTTTTACCTGAAAAGAGACCAGGAAAGCCTCCGCCCCGATACCCATGGAAAGGACCGGCAGCAAAAGGAGGTCTTTCTTCAGAAGGCTCAGGACGACCACGACTGCCATTGCGATAATACCTGCATATTTGAGGTCAAGGCCGAGGATAGCGCCTTTAAGATAAGAGCAGGAAGTCGTGCACAGGGCATAGAAGACCATTATGGCCGCGGCCGCGACGGCGAGTATTATGTTGATCAGATACTTTCGCTTGATTAGGCTCTCTATTGCCATTTTTACGTCACTCCGCGGGGATAATGGATACAATAGAACAGGTGGGGCCACGGGATCAAGTAATTTGTGCGGCCCGGAGGCGTCAGGGCAGAAAGAGGAGGATAGCCCCTTTAATGATCTGCTGGATGAAGTAAATGAGGGGATTCAGGAAACCAAGCCACAGGGCGGCAAGGATAATGAAGAATCCATAGGGCTCTATTCGCGCCATGGTATACTGGAACTTACGCGAGGCAAAACCCATCAGAATCTTCGAGCCGTCAAGAGGGGGGATGGGGATGAGGTTGAAGGCAGCGAGCATGACGTTGATCTGAAACATGTATTGGAGAAGGATGTAAATCGCATCCATGCCGGTGGCGGCCATGTAATGAAGAAGGAGGGCGGCGATGAAGGCAAGGAGTATGTTGGTGACGATCCCTGCCGAAGCCACGAAAATGAGCCCCCGCCGTTCGGGCCGGAGGTTGTTGAAGTTTACGGGCACCGGCTTGGCCCAGCCGAAACCGAAGATAAAAAGCATGGCCGTGCCTATGGGATCGAGGTGCCTGATGGGGTTGAGGGTCAGCCTCCCCAGCCAGCGCGCGGTGGAATCCCCCATCTTATCCGCCACCCAGCCGTGGGCGACTTCATGGAGGATGATGGAATAAAGCAGAGGTATGGCCACAAGAACAAAGGTCAGAGGATCTTTGAAGAGCAGAGGTAAGAGGCCCATAAGTTTCCTTAGTATCACACAGGTAAGGGCACAATTTCAATGCAAAGTTGATCCTCTTGCAGCGGGCGGCATGGATTCAAAAAGGTCCGTCCCGGTTCGACCATTATTACGTATGGGTGAATCCCTCACCGAAATATCCCCGCGCGGCAAGACCTCTTTCATCCTTGATTACACTACCTTTTCATGATAAAGTAGCAACCGTTACAGGTGTGTTGCGCCGAAAGGCCGGATGGGGGAATTCAGAGAATCAATTCCGGGAGGACAATGTGAGAATAGGGAAATGGGCATTATTGGCAATCGCTTCTTTCTTTCTTCTGGTTCCGGGCCGGGCTTATCCTGCCCCCGATATCCGTTTCGGCACCCTTCCCGTAATCCAATGCCTCCCTGTTTTTGTCGCGGCGGAAAAAGGGTTCTTTAAAGAGCAGGGCATAAGCGTAGAGCTTGTCGCATTTAACTCGGCCCTTGAAAAAGACGTCGCCTTTACCTCGGGACAGATTGCAGGATATTTCGGAGACATCCAGACATGCATGGTCCTCAATGCGAACAGGATACCCATCAAGATCGTGGCCGTAGTCTATAACTCCACCAGCCAGAGGATGTTCGCGTTTATTCTCGCGCCTAAATATTCCGGAAAAGAGCTTAATGACGTGGTGGGGGGTGGAGTGGCGGTAAGCTCCAATACAATCCTCGATTTTCTTACCGCCAAATTTCTCTCCCTCAGGAATATCTCTCCTTCCCAGGTGAAAATGGTGGAGATCAAAAATATACCGGTTCGCTTGCAGATGCTCACTGCGGGTCAGGTATCCGTCGCGGTCCTGCCCGAGCCCCTTGCGACCCTGGCGGAGATGAAGGGCGGCAAATCGATCATGGATGACGCGGGCAGAGGGCTTTCCGCCACGGTCCTCGCATTTCATGATGGATTTACGAATAAAAACCCCGAAAAGATAAAGGCCTTTGTGCGCGCTGTGGCCAGGGCTTCGGAATATATCAATAAAAATCCTGAAGAAGCCCGTTCGATTATGAACAGGGAATGCAGGATTCCGGACCAGCTTAAGCTGAGCTTCCCCATCCCCCGGTTTCCCGGCCCGTCTATCCTTCCGAGGGAGCAGGTGAGGGAAGTGTCTCAGTGGCTTCACAAAAAGGGGAGCATCAAAAAAGAGGTCCTTTATAATCAACTGGTGGCGGATGGCTACCTCCCATGATCTTCTTGAGATAGCCGGACTCGGAAAGACCTTCTTTAGCGGTCCTGAGCCGAAGACGGTGCTCAGGGAGATCGGTTTCGGCCTTTCCCATAAGGACTCCCTTGCTATCGTAGGACCCTCCGGCTGCGGAAAGACCACTCTCCTCCTCATGATCGCCGGGCTTCTGCAGCCAAGCGCGGGTACCCTTCGACTCGAGGGACACGTGATTACGGGCCCGACCAAAAAGATCGCTCTCGTGCTCCAGCATTACGGCCTTCTCCCATGGAAGACGGTGGGGGCCAATATCACCCTCGGCGCGAAGCTTCAGAAGATCGATGTTGCCGAAGGCGAGATAAGAGACGTGAAAAGGGAATTAGGCATCGAAGACCTCGATCACCTCTACCCGACCCAGCTCTCCGGGGGGCAGCGTCAGCGGGTCGCCCTCGCAAGGGCAATCCTTCTCAGGCCGAACCTGCTTTTACTCGACGAGCCCTTCGCCGCCATAGATACCCTTACACGGGAGCGTCTCCAGAACGGCCTTCTGGCGGTATTCAACGAGCGACGGTTCAGTTTCATCATCGTAACCCATAGTTTTGACGAGGCGATCTTCATGGGCCGGAGGATTATGGTCCTGGACAACAATGCGTCCATTGCCGCAATAATCGACAACCCTGCCGCGGGAGACCCGGATTACCGGAGCAGGCCCGAATTTTTTGAACGGAGCCTGGAACTCAGGCGCGTCCTCGAGTTTCCTGCATGAAGAAACGACTGCTCCTTGCCTATGCCGCCACCATACTCGTTATTTATGCCCTTTGGTACGTGCTCTCCCTCCTCCTGGGGAGCGAGCTTCTCCCGGACCCCTTCGTGGTTTTTTCCCAGGGATTTGAAGAGATCGGGAAAAGCACATTCTGGGGACACGTGGGGGCAAGCGCCTTTCGCATCTTTTCCGGCCTGACCATTGCCTTTGTAACCGCCGTGCCGCTGGGACTTTTCCTCGGGAGCACGCCGCGGTTCGACCGCCTCTTTGCCCCTCTGATCTACCTGGGATACCCGATCCCCAAAATAGTACTGATGCCGATTATTTTCGTTCTTTTCGGTCTGGGGGACACAAGCAAGATCGTCCTTATCAGCATGATCATCTTCTTTCAGCTCCTCATTACCGCCCGCGACGCGGCAAGGAGTATCGACACTGAGGTGGTCTATTCCCTGAAATCCCTGGGGGGAAGCCGTTTCGACTTCTACCGCCACGTGGTCTGGCCCGTCAGCCTTCCGGGTATCTTCACGTCGCTCAGGATCGTCACCGGCACGTCGGTGGCAGTGCTCTTTTTCGTTGAATCTATCGGGACGAGCAAGGGGCTCGGCTTTTACATCATCGATTCATGGGGGAGGGCCGACTATGCCACCATGTTTGTGGGAATCATATCCCTTTCCGTGATAGGCATCATTCTCTACGAAACCTTCGATGTCCTCGAGAGGAAGCTCTGTAAATGGAAAAATCCCTAAACCAATCGAAACTCAGGGCCTGGGTGCAGGCGAGCCGCCCTCCTTTTTTTGTCGCCACCCTGGTGCCGCTCCTTATCGGCTGGATCCTCGCGAGGGGCGAGGGGTGGCACGGGGGCCGGTTTCTGGTAATCATACTTGCGGCCCTTATGGTTCACCTCGCAACCAATCTCGCGAACGATTATTTCGAGGACAAAGAAGGGACGGACGAGGGCGAGGCTATTGGCGGATCCAGGGTCATTCAGGAGGGGAAAATATCATCCCGGGCGATCCTGAGGGCGATCGTCATACTCTACTTTATCGCTTTTGTCGCTGCCTTTTATCTTATGATCGCCTTTGACCTCTATGGCATCGCACCGCTCGTGCTCTTCGCATTCTTAAGCAGCCTCTTCTACGTGGCCCCGCCCTTGCGGTACGGGTATCATGGGCTGGGAGAAATCTTTGTGGGGATCAATATGGGGCCGGTCATGGTGGTGGGCACTTATTGGGTGATTGCCGGCCGGCCCGACTGGAAACCCCTCGCCATATCCGTGCCTGTGGGGCTAATGGTAGCCTCCATCCTCTATTACCAAAGCTTGCCGGATATGAAGACGGATATACTGGCGGGGAAATATACCCTTGCCGTGAGGCTGGGGAAGAAAGGCGCTTACTATGGTCTTATCCTCTTTTTCGTACTCATCTACGGGTCTATCGCGGCGCTGGTACTCCTGAGATTCCTTTCACCTGCGGCAATTCTGTCTCTTTTCAGCATTCCCCTATTCCGAAAGATGCTCATGATCGTCAGGACCACCGATGATTGGCTACTCCTCGACCAATACGGTAAGTACGTCCGTATACTCTACTTCGTGAACGGCCTCTCCATTATCGCCGGCCTTTTTTGATCGGCTCCTTCCGACTCGTTTTTCCCGGCAAGAGCCGATCCGTCGTTGCGGCTGTGTCCCATATCTGCTAAGATATACGTGCAAAAGTTCAAGGAGACGGACGGGCCATGAATAAGGTGAGGATAGAGAAGCTTCCCGAGACGAGGGAGATCGATGGTGCGAAGCGATGGGTCGAGGAAAAAGGCGAGTTTGCCCAGATTTCCTATGGAGAAGTGCTGCGCCATCTCGCAGTATTCGAGCTGAAGCCCGGTTTTTGGAGGGGAAGCCACTACCACCAGGAAAAGGAAGAGACTTTTTATGTAATAACGGGCCGGATGCGCGGCGTCTGTATCGATATGGACACGGAAGAAAGGGCAGAATATACGGTGACGAAAGGGGATAAGATACATATCCGACCCCGGTGCGCCCACATCTTCTATGGATTGGAAGATGCCCTTGTTGTAGAATATAGCCCGCAAAAATATGATAAGGATGATACCTTTAAGGTGGAATTCGAAGAGAGGTCATAAAAAAATCTATGGCTGAGATAAAGAGTGCTATTGAGCTCGCGATGGAGAGGACGAGAAACCTCGTCATGGACGAGGAGGAAAAGAAAGAGTCACGGAAAAAAGAGATCGAAAACCGGTTAAGGGCCACTCTTCGACGGTATCTGGAAGGCATGACCGATGAAGAAAGGGCACTGAAAGAGGTAGATGAAATTGATGCCGAATCCGGTCTCAAGAGAGGTCTCCTCTTCGGTCTGCTTCTTGAAGAATTGGACATCACAAAAGAAATTGACCGCCTTATCTCCCTGATTGACCGTGCGGCAGGGCGCCTGCCGGGCTCGCTGATGGAGGAGTTGGGTGAGATCAGGGACCGTTTTACCCTGGAGATGGCGAAGAAGGAACAGGACGTCCGGGTGAAGGTAATGGACCGCCTGGCGGAGATGGGTGTCTCCGGCGACGGAATAGAGCCGAACGTGGAGACGTGGGAAGAGTGGACCCATGCGAGGCAAGAGACGGGGCGGATGTTTGAAGCACAGGTGAACGCCTGGAAAGAGCGGGTCATTCGCGCAATAAAGGACGCCTGAGAAGCGGTGGGTTCCTGTTTTCGCTTCGCCCGGGAATTTAAGTATTAAACTCGAAGAGATATATAAAAGAGAGAAGGCGGGTCTGCCTCTCCTCATCAGCGGCGATCCGGTTGAATTTGTCCATGCCTACGGGGAAGCCCGGGACAAAGAGGTCGCAGGTTTTTTCGCGTCCCAGTTCGCTTACGGCCGCATCGAGGTGATGAAGAGGTTCCTCGGGGACCTTTTTACGCGCATGGGCGCCGGCCCCGCCGAATTCGTGCGCGCGGGAGATTGGTCGCTCCTTGACGGCCTCTATTACAGGTTTCAAAAAGGCGATGAGATAAGGCGCCTTTTTGCGGCGCTCAGGCGAATCCTGATCGGCTACGGGAGCGTGGAAGGGTTCTTTCGTGCCCGTTACGAAGGAGATACGAGGGAAGCCATATGGAGGCTCAGGCAGGAAATAGTCGGCGATGACAGGGACCTGCTCTTCTTCTTCCCGAAGGGCCTCCCTGCGAACCCGCTCAAGAGATGGAACCTTTATCTCAGGTGGATGGTGAGGAAGGATGAGATCGATCAGGGTCTCTGGACTTTTATGGATAAGAAGGACCTGGTGATCCCCCTCGATACCCACCTTTTTAAAATAGGCCGGTGCCTTGGGTGGACGGACCGGAAGAGCCCTTCCTGGCATGCGGCACAGGATATCACGGGGGCCCTTCGGAAGATATCTCCGGAGGACCCTTTAAAATACGATTTCCTCCTGTGCCATAGAGTGGGTATCGGCGCGTCCTGCACGGGCAGAAGAAAAGAAGCATGCGCGACAAGGTGCGTGCTGATGAAAAGAGGAGAATTTATTGAAATTTAAGATCATAAGCCTCGGGTGCCCCAAAAACCTTGTGGAATCCGAATATATCGTGAAGCAACTGGAGGAAGGGGGCCACACCCTCTCCGAAGAGTGCGACACGGTGGTAATAAATACGTGCGCTTTCATCGGCGACGCGGCAAAGGAATCGATAGAGACCATTCTCACGGAAGCCCAGGCAAAGGAAGAGACAGGACGGCGGGTCATCGTGACCGGATGCCTGATAGAGCGTTACAAAGAGAGTCTCAAAGAGCTTTTGCCCGAGGTAGACCTTTTCGTGGGCCGGAATTCCTATAGTGAGATCGGCTCTCACATCGGTTCCAGCGGGTTCATACTCAGGGAAGGAGACTTTTCCGAGACCTTTCCCCGAAAGGTGCTCACGAGCGGCCCTTCGGCATATTTGAAAATTCAGGAAGGGTGCGACAACAGGTGTACCTACTGCACGGTCCCCGATATACGCGGTCCTCTCGTAAGCAGGGAACCGGAAAAGGTGCGGGAGGAGTTTCTCTGGCTCCTTTCGGAAGGCTTCAAAGAGATCAATATCGTGGGACAGGATATTACCTCCTATGGCCGGTATACGGGCGGCCCCCTTAAGTCCCTTCTCAAGATGCTCCTCGAAATAGAGGGCGACTATTACCTGCGCCTGTTATATATGCATCCCCGGGGCATCGATGGAGAGCTTATCGACCTCATGGCGAATAATCCCAGGATAATCCCCTACATGGATATGCCCATCCAGCATACGGAGGACTCTATCCTCCGCGCTATGAACAGGGGCTATACCAGGGCCGACCTCGAGAGGCTCCTCGAAGAGATCAGGGCAAAGAGCCCTGATATGACGCTTCGGACCACCCTTATTCTCGGTTTTCCCGGAGAGACGGACGAGGACTTCGATCACCTTGTGTCATTTATCCAAAAATGGGAATTCGACATGCTGGGCGCCTTCATGTATTCGAAGGAAGAGGGCACTCCTGCCTATAAAATGAAGAATCAGGTGAAGAAGGCCGTGAAGAAGGCGCGTTACGAAAAGGTGATGGAGGTCCAGCAGGGAATTTCGAAACGCCGACTCGGGCGTCTCATGGGAAAGACCGTGACGGTGATCGTCGAGGGGCAGGAGGAAGACCACATGGTGGGCAGGCTTCTCGCCCAGGCGCCCGACATCGACGGGCTCGCATTTATAAAAGGCGATGCTTCGGCGGGCCAGATCAGGGAAGGGAAAGTAGTGAAAACCATGGACTATGATGTTATAGTGGAGCTATAGGAGGAGGAGAGCATGGAACCCATCAACGAGCTGGTAGCCGTACGAAAAGAGAAGGAAAAACAATTGAGGGAGGCGGGTATAGAGACCTACCCCCAGGACAGAGGTCCCTACAGCACTACCATCGAGGTTGAAGAACGCTTCAAGGATTATTCCCACGAAGATCTCGATAAAACGGAAGAGAAAGTGGCGGTTGCCGGAAGGATCATGGCCTTCAGGGATTTCGGCAAGAGCGCTTTTCTCCACATTCAGGACCGTAAGGGCCGTATCCAGGTCTATGTGAGGAAAGATATTCTGAAAGAGCCGGAATTCGATATATTCAAGAAATTCGATATCTCCGATATCATCGGCGTGAAGGGCAAACCCTTCAAGACCAAAACAGGAGAGCTCACCATCCTTGCCGAAGAGGCGAGGCTCCTCACCAAGTCGCTGAGACCCCTGCCCGAGAAGTGGCATGGCCTAAAGGACGTGGAAGAACGCTACAGAAAACGATACCTCGACCTTATCGTAAATCAGGACGTAAAGGACGTATTCATAAAACGCGCCAAAATTATCCAGTTTATAAGGAATTACTTCGTCAAGAGAGACTTTATAGAGGTGGAGACGCCCATGATGCATACCATCCTGGGGGGCGCGGTGGCGAAGCCCTTCGTGACGCACCACAATGCGATGAACATGGACCTCTACCTCAGGATCGCCCCGGAGCTTTATCTCAAGCGGCTCGTGGTGGGAGGTCTGGAACGGGTATTCGAGCTTAACAGGAATTTCCGTAACGAAGGGATCTCCGTCCGCCACAACCCCGAATTCACCATGGTGGAGTTTTACCAGGCCTATGCCACGTATGAAGACAATATGGCCCTGACGGAAGATATGATCTCGTCTCTCGTCCATGAGCTCTACGGCGTCTATAAGATCGCCTTCAGCGGCCGGGAGATCGATTTCACCCCTCCCTGGCGAAAGATGACCATGGAGCAGGCGCTCAAGGAGTTCGGAGGATTCGACCTCGAAAAAGAGCAGTCCATCGAGAGCCTCGTCTCCTTTGCAAAAGGTCTCGAGATCGAGGACGCGGACAAAGACACGAGGGGCAAGCTGATTACGAAGATTTTTGAGGAGCTTTGCGAGAAACAGCTTATGGAGCCCACTTTCATCACCCATTATCCCGTTGAGGTTTCTCCCCTCGCGAAGAGGAGCAAGGAGAGGCCGGAGATCACGGAGAGGTTCGAGCTCTACATATCGGGCATGGAGATCGCCAACGGTTTCAACGAGCTTAACGACCCGGAGGACCAGAAGGCCCGGTTCCTCGAACAGATCGAGAAGAAGGAAGAAGGGGCGATGATGGACGAGGATTACATCACGGCTCTTGAATACGGTCTTCCGCCTACATCAGGGGAGGGCATCGGCATCGACAGGCTCACCATGCTGCTGACCGACAGCCAGTCCATACGGGAGGTCATCCTCTTCCCCTTGCTCAGGCCATGAAATACGAATCGATTATCGGGCTGAGATATCTGCGCTCCAAGCGGAAAGAGGCGTTCATCTCTTTCACCACCTGGATGTCCGTGGCAGGCATCGCCATCGGCGTCATGGCCTTGATCGTGGTAATCGCCGTCATGACGGGGTTTCAGGATGAGATCAGGGAGAGGATCCTCGGCATCAATCCTCACGTGGTAGTGCTCTGGGACCCGAGGGGGATCGATAAAACCCCTGCTCAGGTGGTCGATGCCATTAAGACTATTCCCGGCGTGACCCATACGTTCCCTTACGTCACTTTTCAGGCGATCGTCCAGAGGGGATCGCAGCTTTCCGGTGTGGCCGTAAAATCCTTTAACCCCGACCAGGTGAAGTTCATGGCGGGCCTCATGAAGGAAGGCAGGATAGATTCCCTGAGTCAGCCCGGCACGGTGATTATGGGCAAAGAGATCGCGAGCCACCTGGGGCTTTTTCAGGGGGACTCCTTCACGCTCATGGTCCCCTTCGGAGGCATATCTCCCATGGGGGCGGTGCCGGAAACGGTGAAAGTCAGGGTGGGAGGAGTCTTTGAGACGGGCATGTACGAGATCGACAATACCCTTATCATCATGTCCCTTGAAGATGCGGAGAAGATGTTCGGTTTAGGTCCCATGGGGGTAGAGGTGAAGCTTGCGGATGTGTATAAGGCGGGAGACGTGCAAAAGGAGATCACCCGGCGTCTCGGCCCCGGCTATTTTGCCCGCACCTGGATTCAGATGAACAAGAACCTCTTCTCGGCCCTGAAGCTCGAGAAGATCGCCATGTTCATAATCCTTGCCCTCATTATCCTTGTGGCGAGCTTCAATATCGTGAGCTCTCTCATCATGACGGTAATGGAGAAGAGGAAAGATATTGCCATTCTTAAATCCATCGGGGCAAAGAAGAGGAGCATCATCAAGATATTCATGGTGGAGGGGATAACCATCGGCATCTTCGGCGCCCTCATCGGCTCCTTTTCAGGCTATATCCTCTGTCAAATACAGCAGACGTACCATATCATCACCCTGCCGAGGGACATCTATTACATCAGCACCCTGCCGATGAAAATCAGCCTTTTCGATGTCTTCCTCCTGGCCCTCGTGACTACCTGTATCTGTATCCTGGCGACCCTGTACCCTTCGTACAGGGCGGCAAAAATAGACCCCGTGGAGACCCTGCGTTATGAGTGAAACGATCCTGAGCGTACAAGGGCTCAAGAAGGCATACCGAAAGAACGGCCTGGAGATACGTGTTATCAAAGGAGTGGACCTGGACGTGGAGAAGGGGGACCTCATCACCATCATGGGGCCCTCGGGAGCGGGAAAGAGTACCCTCCTCCATATCCTGGGCGCCCTCGATCAGCCTACGGAGGGTAATATCCATTTCAGGGGGCGCGATGTCCATGGCTTCTCGGAAGATGAAGCCAGCCGCTTCCGGAATGAGAAAGTGGGGTTCATCTTCCAGTTCTACCACCTCCTCCAGGATTTCGACGTGATCGAGAATATCAGGATGCCCCTGCTTATCCGGGGCATGAGCATGGGTGAGGCTACCTCGAAGGCCGAGGCATTCATGGAGATCATGGGTCTGGCCGGAAGGCGCACTCATAAACCCGGAGAGTTATCCGGCGGCGAGCAGCAGCGGGTCGCCACCGCGCGCGCCCTTGTGAGCGAGCCGGAAGTGATCCTCGCCGACGAGCCTACCGGCAACCTCGACAGAAAGACGGGCCGGGAGGTGCTCGACTACATACTCTCGATCAATGAGAAGCTCGCGTCGACCCTCATCCTCGTGACCCACGACCCTGAAATAGGCGCCATCGGAAGAAGGCGTTTCAACATGGTCGACGGCGAACTTTTCCCCCTGTAAGACTCTTCTGTAGGCCAGGCTACTGCTTGCACTCTCCTATGGAACCTTGCTTGCACGATTTGCCGTTTATCCATTTCGCGCTATGAAGGTTCGCCTTGGTGAGATTAGCCTTTGTAACATTCGCCCCCGAAAGATTGGTGTCATAGAGGTTGGCCCCGGTGAGGTTGGCCCCCGTAAGATTCGCTTTTGACAGATTGGCGCTGTAAAAGGTGCAATTCGACAGGTCCGCGCCGGTCAGATTCGATGAAGAGAGGTCGGCATAGGAAAGATCGAGGCCGCCCAGCTTCGCGTTCGTCAGATCGCATTTGGCGCAGTTATTCGACTTCCTGAGGTCCTTCAACTGTTTCTCATCAAAGGCCCCCGCTACGGTGAAAGAGAAAAACAGACAGATCAAAGCCATTGCCGATAGGAACGATAACCTGCTTCCGCTCATAATTACCCCCTTTTCCTGAGATTTTCAACAACAAAAAAACCGCCACCTGAAGACTTTTCAAATCTTCAGGTGGCGGCCCGACCATCCTGCATCACCTCCGGGGATATCACTGCCCCCGAACCCGCACGCGCTCAAATTAAAGAGCTATGTATACAATTATTATACGGTTACGGTCATATATGTCAAGCAGATTTTTATGCTCACAGGGATATATCCTGTATACATTCGACACCGGCCCATTGAACGAGGCGGTCCCAATGCTTAAAATACTAAAGGCATTATATTTCCCCCAAAGGCAGGTCCATGTGGAAAAGGAAAGCTTATCGAGAAAGATAGGGCTTTTGCGGCCCCTGTGGTGGCTCATTCATTTTATAGCCATATCGGCGGTGTATGCAATCGGTCATTTGCTATGGAGGTGATGTGATCCGCTATTTCCTGAGATATAAACCCGGCTGGTGGATACTCCACATGGTGACTACAGGCTTGACCCTCTATCTTGGCCACGTCGCAGGCTTCTTTGGAAAGTGATCGATGAGACGGACCCTTGTACTGGCGCTCTTTCTGTGTGCGATCTCCGGATTCCTGCTCCATTACCGAATCCATCCGTTCCTCGTGCCGGACAAAATCCACCCCGGCATGACCGTGTTCAACGGCACCACATTTCTCGCCTTCCTCCTGCCCCTCATCGATATGTTCGTGGTCACGGCTCTTTATTTGTCGCGCAAGACAGCCCTCTACGGATACCTCCTGAACGGCCTCCTCGTCATCTACGGGACGATCCTGATGGGTCATTTCAGTATTGCCCAGTTCATCGCCCAATCCGTGCCGCCGGACAAATGGATCATAAATTCAACCCTGCCTGATATCGGCATCGCATGGGCCGATTTCTTCGTGGGCAAGGCCCTCTACGACCTCTACCTGGGAAAGCCTTTTCTTGAAGTGAAGCCAAGGGCCGAAGGATAGAAAGGTCCGAAATCTGTCTTGACTTAGGCTCCTCTTTACACTACATTTACCTATTCATGTGCGCCTACGCCCAAATTCCTCGAGCCTGCTTTTAAATGGAAGATCTCATCTCGGTAGTGATACTCAACTGGAACGGGAATGTCTTTATCAGGGGCTGTCTCGATACGGTTCTGTCCCAGGACTATCCGAACCTCGAAGTAATCGTAGTGGATAACGGCTCCTCCGACGGCTCCCAGCAGATCATACGGGATGAATACAAAAGAGTGGTCCTCATCGAGATAGCCCGAAACCTCGGCTTCGGCGGAGGCAATAACATAGGCATAGACCGCGCCCGCGGCAAATACGTGCTCATCCTCAATAACGACACGGAAATCGATATGAGCTGCGTGTCGGAGATGAAGAGAGCCCTGGATAGAAACAAAGGCTACGGCGCCTGCGCATCGAGAATAGACGTCATGGACCCGCCCGACACCATCGATGCCGCCGGCATCGCCGTCTACCCCGACGGCCTCGCCATGGGCCGCGGCAAATGGGAGCCCGCTGCCAACTACGCCCGGGAAGAAGAGGTCTTCTTCGCAAGCGGCTGCTGTGCCCTCTTTAAACGGGAAATGTTGGAAGACATTGCCATTGACGGCGAATACTACGACAATGATTTCTTCGCCTATGCGGACGACACCGACCTCGGCTGGCGCGCCCAACTACGAGGCTGGCGCTGCGTTTACGCCCCCGCCGCCAAATGCCGGCACCTCCATTCCGCCACCTCGGGCTATTACTCCGCCTTCAAAGCCTATTTGGTGGAGAGGAACAGGATGTGGCTCATGGTAAAGGACTTTCCTTTACCGCTCATCATCTACGGCCAGATGTTCACCTTCCTCCGCTACGCCCACCAGGCCGTTGGCGCCATAACAGGAAAAGGCGCAGCCGGAAAGTTCTCCGAGGAACACTCGAAGGCGAGACTGGTTACGGTGCTTCTGAAGGTGTATAGAGATTTTTTATTGGGTTTGCCGAAGATGTTGAAGAAGAGAAGGGCAATACTGGGACGGAGAACGGTGTCGGTGGGAAAGCTGTTCCGTATCATGAAGACCTATCACATGACCACGAAAGATATTACTTCCAAAGCATAAATTAAAGACCGGGTTCGAGCCGAGGAGGATTCAATGACCTCCTGATCATTGCACCAGCTCAAGTACTGATTCCAGTTCCTTTTGTCTTCTCTCCGTGAGCCAGCTCTTCCATGTTGTTTCATTTACGGCCGGATTGATGGAGACGAAAAGTCTGGTCGAGGCGTCTCTATAGGTTATCCAAAGGCGTTGGACAGTCTTTATCTCCTCCCGAGTCGGAACGCAAGCACGAGGAGAATTCTCGTCCTTCTTTAATTTATCCGATATGTCCTGATATATCTTATTAAGCTTTTGATCCGCAACCCGGAGGCTGTCCTCGGGAGAAGGCATGAATCTGTTTTTCAACACCTTTTCCACCAGGGATAAATACTCGTCCCCATGCTCCTTCCGTGAAGAAAGGACCCTGGCGGCGTGAGCCGTGCCGCAGCGAAAGCCTTCCTCATTTTCCGCCCTCTCTTCAAAGAATTTATCCGCTGAACGGAGCGCCTTCCCCAGAAGTTCTCTGCCCTTCTTGTTGAGCTTTGCCTTCAGCTCCTCGTATCGAGAGTTCTCCTCTTCCCGGTCCTCCTCCTCTTTCTGTGCGGCGCAGTAACTCTGACCGTAACCGCTTTGCACGTAGTCGCAGATATCGAACTTTTTTACCGTGCCGTTTTTCCAGTTCCCATATGTTTCTTTCACGGCCGATATTAATTCAACAGGCGACCATCCTCCCCGCATGACGAGGTTAAAGACCAGCTCCGGGTCGGGCTGGCCGAACCGTCCTCCCCCTGAGGCCTCTTCGGCCAGCTCCCAGATCGAGTAAAATTCACATTTTGCTTTGTTTATCCCGTATTTCTTCATGAATTGCGATGCATCGAAACCCTTGGCCTCAGCACACATCTTGATGGTCCTTACCCATTCTTCCTCATAATACCGGGTATTCAGCTTGGGATTGGCCTTTTTGACGTTAAGGTAAAGATTGAGCGCTATTTGCGGCTCTGTTTCGGTTAAACTATTGGCTTGGAAAAGGAGCATGTCGAGGGCCTCTTCAAATGCCTTCACGTGACCGCTTTTTGCGGCTTCCGAATAGTGGCGAATTCTTTCTTCCCGTATCATATGGCAGCCCACTGCCAACCGGTAATGGGCTTCTGCGCTCCCCATGGCGGCAGCCTTCAGATAGAGGCCCTTCGCGGCTTCTTCATTGCCCGAACGGTATGCCCTCTCAGCCCGGGAAACCAATTCCTGCGCTTCCTGCGCACATAAAACCGCTGCTGACACGATACACATGAGAAAGCCGATAATCAGCCTTTTCATGGCGCCAAAATATATAATAGTATAGGTGTCCTTCTGTCCCATGTTCCTTTGGTAATCCGGTTTTGCACCTGATTTGAAGAGTTCCTACTTTAATCCCTTCTCATTAAGAAAAGGTCCGTACTTTTTGTCTTCACCCTGTATGTGACTCTTCAGCCAGTCTTTGAGGAATGTCATGACTTCCAGGGTGAGGCTCAATTTGCCGGCTCCGTAATCTTCTTTGAAGTCGTATACCTTTTCCACGAATGCCGTATGCTTGGCTTTATGCACAGCCGCGAGAGGGTATCCGAATTTGGCGAAATAGCCTTCTTCGGTGGCGAAATGTTTTCCCGCGTAGGAAAAAAGGTCCGCAAGGGTCTTCTCGATGGCATCCTTGCCCTTCCCCTGTTTCATTGCATCATTCAGTCTGTTTATCATCTCGACGAGCTGCCGGTGCTGTGCATCGATTTCCGCCACATTTACGCTAAGGTCACTGCTCCACTCAAATAATGCCATCTTTCTCTCCTATGGATATAATGGGTCCCGATGGGGCAGAGGTAAAAGCCTCACGGTCATCATAGATATATCGGCTTTTTGTTTGAGAAAGTTAATTCAATTGAAAAAGGGTTTTTTTGAGTTTCTAACTAAACGTAAAATCTGCGGCGGGCCGGATTCCTTTTCAGATCGAGGCGACTAGGAGGAGCCGACGCAGGCGTATTGGAAATACGTCAAGGAGAGTGACGACGCGGGCAACGAAGAGCTGGGAAGGAAGGCAGCTCGCCCTTAAATGTTATAGACTTCTTTGCCTAGGGTGCGTATCCAGTTCTGCTTGAGCGCCTTCTGCGCCTTCTCTATCTTGTCCACTCCCAGGATCACTATCGCCTGGCCGCCTGCCCTGCCTAAATGGGGATAGAGGTAATGGACGTTGATGCCGGCTTCTTTGAGGGGCTTCAGCACGGCGTTTAAGCCGCCGGGATGGTCGGGGGTCTCCACTGCGAGGACATCGGTTTCTTTGGTAGTGAAACTGTTTGCGTTGAGGATGTTGATCGCTTTCACCGGGTCGTCCACCACGAACCTTACGGTGCTGATGTCCGAGGTGTCGGCAACGGAGATAGCCCTTATGTTTACCCCTTCCCGGCCGAGAAGTTCACTTACCTTGGCCATTGCGCCGGGAACATTGTCGAGTACAATTGAGATTTGTGTGATAAACATAAGGATTTACTCCTTTACAAAATTAAAGCCCAGTTCGAGGGCTGCTTTATTGAGCTTGATGAGGCTTGCCTTTCCTTCCCCCAAAATCTGGGTAAGGTTCTTTAACATGAAATCGAAAGAGATGATGCTGCTTGCCCGGATGAAGGCGCCCAGCATGATCATGTTCGCCACTTTCACGGAGCCGACCTGTTCGGCGAGCTTTGTGGTGGGAACCGGCAGGACCTCAATGTCGTGGCGGGCGGATGAGGGGTCCACGATCGAGGAGTTGACGCAGATGAGGCCGCCCGACTGAAGCACGCTCTGAAATCTCGCGAAAGAGGGCTGGTTCATGGCGACCACGAAATCGGGCTCCGAGGCGACCGGAGACGCGATCTCTTCATCGGAGACCACGACCGTGCAATTCGCGGTGCCGCCCCTCACTTCCACGCCGTAGGAGGGGAAGTAGGTTACGTATTTGCCTTCATGCATGGCGGCATTGGCTACGGTATATCCCATGGAGAGCACGCCTTGTCCGCCGAAACCTGAAAATATGGTCTTGATCAGCATTTGACCTCTTTGATTACGCCCAGGGGAAACTCTTTTACCATCACCTCGTCGATCCATTTGCACGATTGGATGGGGGTCATCTTCCAGTTGGTGGGGCAGGGGGAGAGGACCTCGACGAGGGAGAAACCGGTCTTGTTCATCTGGTGCTGAAAGGCTTTGACGATCGCCTTTTTTGCTTTCACTACCGCGGAGGGCTTGTTGACCGCGACCCTTTCCAGGTACGAGGTACCGCCGAGAACGGCGAAGACTTCGCACACTTTGACGGGATGTCCGGCCAGGGCGGGGTTTCTGCCGGAGGGGCACGTGGTGGTCACCTGGTCGATCATGGTGGTGGGCGCCATCTGTCCGCCCGTCATGCCGTATACCCCGTTGTTCACGAAGATTACCGAAATCAGCTCGCCCCTGTTCGCCGCATGAAACCCTTCGGCGGTGCCTATGGCTGCAAGGTCCCCGTCGCCCTGGTAGGAGAAGACGAGGTTGTCGGGAAGGACGCGCTTAATGCCCGTCGATACCGCGGCGCCCCGGCCATGGGCCGATTCCAGGGTGTCAATGTCGAAATAATTATAGAGGAGCATGCCGCACCCGGCGGGGGCGACACAGATGATCTTGTCCCTGAGCTGCATCTCATCGATCACTTCTGCGAGAAGCCTGTTCACAATACTGTGGCCGCACCCCGGGCAGTAGTGAAAATGGGCTTCCTTGAGACATTTCGGTCTCCCATACACCTGTTTCATGCTTTCCCCCGCTTGGACTGATAATAATGGCGGGATATTATCCTATAGAGCTCTATGGGCGTGGGTATAACTCCCCCGGGCCTCCCGTAGAAGTGGATCCGCCCTTTTCCTTCGAGGGAGAGCTGAACGTCTTCGATGAGCTGACCTGTGCTCATCTCAAAGACAAAGAAGTCCTCGACCCTGTTTGCCGTTTCTTTTATGATCTCTTTAGGAAAAGGCCATGCGGTGATGGGACGGATAAGGCCGACCTTAAGGCCTTCCTGCCGGAGCCTTTTAATCGCTCCCTTCGCGATCCTGGCGGACGTGCCGTAGGCGACGACTACCATCTCCGCGTCATCGAGAAGAGTGGTTTCATAGCGGACTTCATTCTGCTCCATCCGCTTTACTTTTCTGTAAAGCTTCCAGTTGTGCTCCTCTTCTTCCTTGGTGTCGAAAAGCAGGGAGCGGACCATGCGGGAGGGCCTGCCTTTTGCCCCGTTCAATATATAATCTTTCGGAAAATCTTTGCCTTTTGTGATATGGTCGAAGCTGACCGGCTCCATCATCTGGCCGAGCATGCCGTCGCCTAAGATAAGCACCGGGTTCCGGTAAAGATCCGCGAGATCGAAGGCCACGGGTACGAGATCGGCCAATTCCTGGACGGACGAAGGACAGAGCACGATGGTCCGGTAGTCACCGTGTCCTCCTCCGCGGGTGGCCTGGAGGTAATCGGATTGGGCAGGAGAGATATTCCCCATGCCGGGACCGCCCCTCGCCATATTGACGATCACCGCGGGAAGCTCGTCCGCGGCGAGGTACGAAATGCCTTCCTGCTTGAGGCTTATGCCGGGACTGCTTGAAGAGGTCATGGCCCTGGCCCCCGCGACGCTCGCGCCCAAGACCATATTGATGGCCGCAATTTCGCTCTCCGACTGTATAAATACGCCGCCCTCGACTTCAGGCATCCGCTTTGCCATATATTCGGTAAGCTCATTCTGGGGGGTAATGGGATAGCCGAAATAGCAGGTGCATCCCGCTAAGACCGCCGCCTCTCCCAACGCTGCGTTGCCGCTCATGAGCTTTTTCAACTTTTGAATACCTCGATAGCCACTTCAGGACACATGACGGCGCACGTAGCGCACCCGGTGCACTGGTCGTTTTCCGGGTACTCGGCCGTGAAATATCCCTTCGCATTAAGCCGGTCCGAAAGGACGATGACCTTCTTCGGGCAAAATTCAATGCAAAAGGTACATCCCTTGCACCTTTCCCTGTCAATTGTAATGAAACCTTTCATTATTATTATCGACCGCCGGAATTTATTAAAACATGGGTAAAATAGCCCACCAGACCGCCCAATGTCAATCAATTTCTGAGCCTCCGCCTTTTTAAAGTAGTGGCCGTAAAGTCTTTTCACTAACGACTATCGACTAGAGACTATCGACTGTCCCTAAGCTATCGACTGGCCCTAAAATTGACAGAATTAGTGAAAAAGTATAAATTACATCCGGTGAAATTTACTTTAACGCGTTCAATGGAGTTGGAGGAAAGATGGGTATATTGGCGGACATAAAGAGGTTGGGTTTTAAGATCGAGCCTGAAGACCGGGATGAGATCGATAAAATTGTCGAGCGGGTTACGAAGCAGCATAAAGAGCAGGCGGTGAGAGATGCTGTAATCGAGGGGGAGGTGGGCGATTTCCTCAATGCCTGGCGACCCGATATTATGGAAGAGATAATCAAAGATAAGCAGAGGCAGGCGGACGACTGGGTAAGGATGACCCAGAGGAAGTTCGATGCCAAAGGCAACCGGCTATGCGACGAGCAATTCTGTCCTTCGACTAAGGGAGTTGCCCCATGTGCCCAATGCGGTAAGTACGTGTGCGACGAGCATAATTACATGAAAGAGAGCCGGTGCTGCTATGACTGTTACGTGGAGAAGGTCGGAAAAGAGAACGCGTGATAATATTCGGATCACCGCAATCTATTTTTGAGATAGAATCTGATCGTTTCAAAAACAAAATCACGGCGCGGACGGTATAACCGCGCCGTTTCATTTTGACCGCTGAAGGGCTCCCTTCGCCCCTAAAAACATAATTTTCAGTACAGCAAAGTATTCCAGCTAAGAAACTATTTTCCTCAAAAGGTTCCTTATGCCTTGAAAATGCCCCTATTGCGCATTATAAAGTGAGAAAATAGAATAGGAGGTTTCATATGAGAAAAACAGTTTGCTTCATTTTATTGTTATGTGTTCTTTTAGTAGGCCTTGTTGCCTGCAGCTCTCGTGAGGTTGCGAATGACAAAATGCGTATTGCGATCGGCTGGCGGGAGCAGGGAGACATGTTTCGGTACAGGACCCTCGTGAACGAGGCCTACCAGGCCGATCCTAATAACCCTTTTGCCCTCAATGACATGGGGACTATCGCCGAATCACGGGGAAATTATCAGGAAGCAGAGGGTTTTTATCAAAAAGCGATCCAAAACGCGGGCAACAGGAGAGTGTCCAAATCCGATGTGAAACGGGACGAGGGCAGGATGCTTAAGGACGTGGCGGCGGAGAACCTGCGAAACGTTCAAGCCAAAATGAAATAAATCATGGTAAAATGGCGGATTCGATCGGGAAGGAGTTTCGTGTACCGGTTGCGGTCGGCTCCTTCCCGCTAAATCGCCACTTTTACCGATACGGGCTTCAGGAGGTCCATAAGGTCTTTAGGGTCTATTCCGACGAGGTAACCTCTCCGCCCTCCGTTGATGTAAATTCTCGGGAGGTCGGCGATAGTCTCCTCCATATAGACAGGCATTGTTTTCTTTGTACCGAAGGGTGAGGTGCCGCCCACCAGGTAGCCCGAATGTTTGTATGCCGTTTCCGGACTGCACGCCCCTATTCGCTTCACTCCCGCGATACGGGCAAGCTCTTTTGTCGAGACCTGCTTGTCTCCGTGCATGAGCACGACAAGCGGTCTTTTCTCTTCATCCTCCATTATCAGGGTTTTTATCACCCCGTGCTCGTCCACTCCCAGCTCCGTTGCGGACACATGAGTTCCGCCTTTATCTTCATATTTATAAGGATGCTCCGTAAAGGGTATATTTCTCTCTTTGAGCATGCGAATAGCGGCGGTGACGGGGCTTGCGTGTTTAGCCATCGTGGCTTCCTCCTCTCCTTCGGGTCCGGTTCAAGAAGAAAGGGACCTGGATAAATAAATTATAAATCATTGGGGAAGGGAAAGCCTCCGGGAAAACAGGATCTCCGGCAGGGGACCCGAGGGGCTCTTTATCATGGGCCGGAGATTTATGCGGCAAAGGGGTACTGAAACACAGAAAAAGCGGACGCGAAGGCGCCAAGGGTGAAGACGGCCTTTCGCCGCTCCCTTGGGAGCGACTATCCTCATACTTTTTTGCTTTCCCATGGCAAAGACCGGGAGGAAAGGGTATGGGAAGGCTCTTGTACTAATTCTCCAAAACGAAAATTACATCCAGGGTAACCCTGAATTCGGTGATTTTGCCATCTTCCACGCTGCATCGGTGATCTTTCACCCGCAAACCGGTTATGCCTCTTAACGTCTTGGAAGCACGCTTGAAACCGACCATTACCGCATCGTCAAAACTTTTGGTGGAGCCCGCGACTATTTCAGTCACTCTCGCTACTCTGCCGTCAGATCTCACTTTTACCCTCCCCTGAACCTTTTTTATTTAAGCTTAGCAAAGAACGACAAAAAGGGTCAACTCTTTTCAGAAAATCAATCGAGAGAGAAACGCAGGGGCGAACGAAATTCAGGCCGAAGACGGCGGCTTCGGCTGGAGGAACAAGAGGTTGCGAACTCCTCCCTATTTTGCTTATACTACCGTGAGGAGGGAAATGGTTCCCTCCTCACTATACTCTTACGAAAATAGAGGATTACTCGTTCCGCATTATGCGCGTGGAAGAGAAAGGAAGGGAGACGGGATGCTTACCGAGGGGCAGCTCCAAAATTATGCGGATATACTTCTCTGGGGTCTGAAGACGGCGCGAAGCGGCAAGTTTTCGAAAGGCGACATGGTCCTCCTCCAGTATGAATCACCGGCCGTGAGGCTCGCCGAGATCATTTACGGCAAGATCCTGGACCTGGGGTTGAATCCCGTCCAGAGAATGGGGATGACCTTCACCATGGAGCATGATTTTTATATGAAGGCGGGAAAGGGGCAGCTTACTTTTACGGCGCCGGGAGAAAAAGAGTTCTACGAGAATCTCCATGGAAGAATATTCCTCAGGGCTCCCGAATCTCTCTTCCACCTCAAGGACGTCGACCCGGTGAAAATAGGCAAATTCCTTGTTTCCAGAAAATATCTCAGGGACATCCTGGAAAAAAGGGAAGAGAAGGGCCTCCACGGATGGACGCTCTGCACCTTTCCCACGGCGGAGCTGGCGAAGCACGCGAAAACATCCCTGAAGCAATATACGAATCAGATAATTCAGGCCTGTTATCTTGATAAGGATGATCCGGTACGCGAGTGGGAAACCATCCACCGCAGCGTGAAAGAGATCAAGAAATGGCTTAACAGCTTAAAGATCAAGTCACTTCATGTGGAATCGGAGCATGTCGACCTGAAGGTGACTCCCGGGGAGATGAGAAAATGGGCGGGCGTTTCCGGCCATAATCTCCCCAGTTTCGAGATATTTCTCTCTCCTGATTGGCGGGGAACGGAAGGCGCCTATTATGCGAACCTCCCTTCCTTTCGAAGCGGCAATTACGTGGAGGGGGTGCGCCTCCTGTTCCGCAAGGGCTCGGTCGTAAAGGTCGAGGCCGAGGCGGGAGGAGAATTTGCCGAAAAGCAGATGTCCCTCGATAAAGGAGCATCGCGGCTCGGGGAGTTCTCCCTCACGGACAGAAGGTTCTCGCGAATCAACCGCTTCATGGCGGATACGCTTTTTGACGAGAATTTCGGAGGAGACCACGGCAACGTACATATTGCGGTAGGCTCCTCCTATACCGACACCTACTCCGGAGATCCCGAAGAGATGACGAAGGATTTAAAAAAAGAACTTGGATTCAACGACTCCGCCCTTCATTGGGATCTCGTCAATACGGAGGATAAGACGGTGACCGCCACCCTCTCCTCGGGAAAGCGGCTCGTCATATATGAAAAGGGGATGTTTAGGGTCTGAGAGAGTTTCCTTGATAACCATGGAAGGAGCGTTACTATGAAAAGAAATTTGTTAGTGCCTGTTCTTGGTCTTCTTTCGCTATCCCTCGTGCTCACCTGTGTTCCTGCCTATGCGTTTAAACAGGCGGACGTGGAGAAGCTCCTCAACACAAAAGAGTGCCAGTGGTGCGATCTGCATGGCGCCGACCTTACCGGGGCAAGCCTCGCGGGCGCCAATCTGGCATCGGCAAACCTTTCGAGCGCCAAGCTCTCAAAAGCGAATTTGAGCGGTGCGAACCTTGCGGGCGCCTATTTTCGCAATGCCAATCTCACACAGGCGAATCTCACCAATGCATTCTTCAGTAAAGCCAATTTGCATGGCGCCGATGTAACAGGCGCAGTTCTCACAGGCGCCGAACTTACCGCGGCCATCTGGATCAACGGGGAAAAATGTATCGAGGGATCCGTGGGCGAATGCAAGACAAAGCAGCTCTATCCTTAGCCCGGTTCACACGCCGAACGCAACGGTACCCTCGGCGAGCACGGATAATCGCTTGCCCCGGGCAGCCGGTCCCATGCTCACCACATCGCGGATAGAACAGTGACTGTCAAGGTGTATCGAAAGGCAGGGGAGAGGTTTTCCCCTCCTGCCGCAGCCTCGACTGTCTAAGGAGCGTCCTGCTGTACGGTAAATAGCCGTTTTTTGTTGGGAAAGAGGTTGAGGGATACCTCTATTTTCCCGCTCCGTTTGTCCTCGGTCGTGTTCTCCGCTACTCCGAATGAGACTCTGCCGGTTCCTGAGCCTGTGGCCCCTGAAGTGACGGTGAGCCACTCGTCGGCGGGAGGGACTACCCTTGCGGTCCACGCACAGTCGGTCTTCTGGTTCACGGTAAATTTGGCTGAATCCTCGTCCGCGGCAAAGGTTTCTTTCATAGGAGAAACGGAAGGCATGGTGCAGGTAGTCTCCTTCTGCTCCACGGAAAACTCCTCGTCTCCGATCGTAACGGTCCCGGTGCGGGGGTCTGGATTATCGTTATAATAGGTAAAGATCTTCACAGATCCCCGGTTTTTCCTGAAGGAAGTGAGGCTGGCCGACATCCATGTATCGTCGACCGTGATGCCGGGGGCAGGGCAGTTGTCTTCTCCCGTTGCCCTGACGTTTACGGTGACATTGCCTCCCTTGCTCGGGAAATCCTTGTGGCCGGGGTTGATCGTGTAATCGCAGGGCCCGGAAAATGAGGCGGTTACCTGTGTTTTCCCTGTCAGGGAGAGATTGCACGCTCCTGTCCCGGAGCAGCCGCCGCCCGTCCAGCCGGAAAAGGTGGAATCCGAAGCCGGGACCGCGGTAAGCGTGATAGCTGCTCCGTTCGCAAAGACCACGGAGCATTGGGTACCGCAATTGATGCCGGAAGGAGAAGAGCTGACCGCACCGGAGCCTTTTCCCGATTTCCCGATGATAAGTGTGGCTTTCCCGATAAGGGCCTGATACGCCTGATACACATTGATCAGCTTTTTGGTCACTGACGGGCATTTCCCTGTATCCGTCACCTCTGTGCCCGTGGAGGTGAATGCAGCCAGTATCTCGTTTACCGTGGCCGCGGGCTTGGCCTGCTTGAGGAGCGCCCAGGCGCCCGCCACATGGGGGGCTGCCATGGATGTGCCGCTCTCTGTCTCGTATCCACCGCCCTCCTGCCTGGGGAAGGCAGTGGTAATTTCTGATCCTGGGGCGAGGAGGGTTAAAAAGGTCGCGCTGTTCGAATAGTCTGCCACTGTGTTGTCCTCATCCGTTGCTCCCACGCTTACGGCGGTCGAAACACAGGCGGGGGCGCCGGTAGAGCCGCAGTATTCTTCATTTCCGCTGGCGATGATGGTGGCAATGCCCGCGGCCCTCAGGTTATCGATAATTGCCTTTATCGGATCATCGTCGCAGTTGGAGGCATACTGTCCCCCACCGAGGCTCATATTTACCGCCCCGATGGTGTAGGTGGTGCGGAGCGCATAGACGCGCTCCAGCCCTTGTATCTGGTCTGAATCATAAGAAGTGACGCAGGGGGCCTCGCCGTCATCGCAGTCTTCCTTCGATTCGAGCCGCGAAAATACCTGTATTGCGATTATCGATGCACCGGGTGCGACTCCCGGCCCGGGGCTTCCCGCTATGCCGCTCCTGCCTGCGATGATGCCGGCCACGTTCGTGCCGTGGCCGCATTCTTCGATCGGACATGCCCCTCCGTAAGGCATGGCGGAGCCGGCTGCAGTCGATTCATCCGCCTTTTTGGGGCATAGGGACGTTGCCTTATGGGACGTATCGTTGGTCGAGTAACATGCCTCGGAAACCACGCTTCCCTTGAGAAAGGGGTGGAGCTTGTCCACGCCCGTATCGAGTATCGCCACCGCAATGCCCGTGCCGGTGAGCTGCGATCTGTGGAGCGTATTGGCATCGATCCGGGGAACGCTCGTATCGAGTTTGGGCCGCGCCTTCTTATCCTCGAAAATCCCTGTCACGGAGGCAGAAGAGAGGAGGCTTTCAAGGGTCGGACCGTCCACGGTCAATGCCATGTAGGGGATGGTGGCGAACTTAAGGGCTCTGAGGGGCGGCTTGCCGGAGGCTTTCAGCTCGGAAAGCACCTGGTCCTGGGCTCCTGAAATGACCGAGCGAAATGCCTCTGCCTTATCCCCTTCCGATGGGAGAGAGGCATCGACCTTCACGATGACCTTTACCGCGCCCCGTTTCACGGCGGTAGAGAGGAGTCCGGCATATCCGCCCCGGCTCCTGACCTTCGCGATGGGATCATCGGGAGAAGGCGTCGCGCTGTAGGAAATTGGGATGGCGAGAGACGCAAATGTGATGAAAGCAATGAATCCCGACAAGGCAAGAAAGGGCACGCGAGGCATAGGGTCTCCTTATTGCTTGCGGACAGGGATCTTCACCCGTCATTTTTATTCTCAATGAGACAGATCTGTTCCGCAGCCGTTTGTATAATTGGGTAAGATTGTTATCATACGGTGCACCTCTTTTTGTCAACATAATTCTATGCTTACGCCCTCTCCGCCGGGGCCTGTCCCGAGCGGGCGCCCCAGGGGGCATGTGTTCCGCCTTTCACCGAACTTTGAAAAAAGTCGATCCTCTGATATACTGAAAAATGAAATATATGAATGAACCGGTTGCCCTCTATGCCCCCTGAAGAAAATAGGCCCCCTTCCACCTGGAGCCCCCTGTCCGATCCCTTCTTCCGGAGCCTCTGGATTGCCAATGTAGTCTCCCTTGTAGGCACCTGGATGCGTGACGTTGCGGTATCGTGGCTCATGACGTCCCTTACGACATCCACTTTCATTGTCGCTATCGTGCAGACTGCTACCATGCTGCCCTTCTTTCTCCTCGCACTGCCGGCAGGGGCACTTGCCGACATACTGGACAGACGAAGGCTGCTCCTCTTTTCGCAGTTCTGGATGTTCATTGCAGCTCTCGGCCTCGGGGTCACCACCACCCTCGGCATGACCACGCCTGTCGTGCTTCTCTCCTTTACCTTCCTCCTTAGTGTGGGCGCGGCGCTCAATGCCCCTGCGTGGCAGGCGATCATTCCGGAACTGGTACGCAGGGACGAGCTTCCCGCTGCCATAACATTGGGTTCCGTGGGCTTCAATATCGCCCGTGTCGTAGGTCCTGCCCTGGGCGGCTTTTTAGTGGGGACGATCGGCCCCGGCGCCACTTTCCTGCTCAATGCCTTCTCCTTCTGGGGCGTCCTGGTGGTGCTCAAGAGGTGGCGGAGGGTCCCCCATGAAAGCTCCCTGCCCGCGGAACGGCTCATGAGCGCCATGCGCGTGGGCATGCGGTACGTGCGCAATGCCCCGAAAGTGCAGGCCGCCCTTATCCATATCGCGGTCTTTTCCCTTCTGAGCAGCGCTCTTTGGGCATTCCTTCCCATACTGGCGAGGACGTATGCGGGCCTCTCCGCGGTAGGGTATGGAAGCCTCCTCGGGTTTTTCGGGGCCGGCGGCCTTTTCGGCGCCACCATCCTTCCCCGCATGAAGCGTGCCGCGTCCATGAACGTGCTGACCATAGGGATTACCTTCTCCTTTGCCGCAGTCTTCCTTACTTTGTCGGCGGTGAGATTCTTCCCGGTCCTTGCCCTTGCCATGGGCGTGGGCGGCATAGGGTGGATGGTCCTTGTCTCCGTGCTCTCCACGGTGGTCCAGGCAGTGACGCCCACATGGGTAAGGGGCAGGGTAGTATCGGTCTATATGTTCGTCTTTTTCGGAGGTCTTGCGGGTGGAGGCGCCCTCTGGGGTGCGGTGGCCACTTGGCTCGGCATCCCCCTTGCCTTTGTGGTGGCTGCCGGATGCCTCGTAATCGGCGGTATCGTCACCTATCCCTTCACTTTATCGGAGGGCGAGGGGATGGACCTCAGGCCCAGCGAAGGCTGGGGCGGCGCGACCCATGTGGCGGAGGGGATGGAGCTCGAAGAGAAACCCATACTGGTTATCGTGGAATATACCATCAAACCCGAAGATGGTGTAGATTTCATGAAAGCGGTGGGCTCCCTCAAGTCGATCCGCCTCCGGGACGGGGCGATACGGTGGAATCTCTTCCATGATATTTCCGACCCCAGCAGCTATGTTGAATCTTTTATTGTCGAATCATGGATGGAGCATCTGAGACAGCACGAGCGCCTCACCATATCGGATAGAGAGATTCAGGACCGGGTGCGTGCCTATCATAGTGGTGAAGGAGGGCTCAAGGTACGACATTTTGTGGTCGAGCCGGTAGTGAGGGAGGAAAGGAAGAAAGAGGCGGCCTGGCTGCTCTTCCGCCGGCGCCCCTGAGGAAACATAAAACCTTCAGCGGTTTACAATGCGCTCCATCTCTTCGATCTCTTCATGGGCCCCGTCAAGGTCCCATACGAGCTTAAAGACGTCGAGATCGGCGAGATCACGGTTTTTCTTTTGAAGTATTTTAAAGGCGTCGGTGATGGAGAAATCGACGCCGTTCCTGTCTCCTCCGAAACCATATCCCTTGAGCCGGGCGAGTTGGTCTGCCATATTGATGAGGGCCACCACTACCACGCTTTTATCCGGGGTCTCATTCACCGCATGATGGTAACGCGCCACTTCCCCGAATATAGGGGGCAGGCGCCATCTCTCCATAAGCCAGCCGCCGACGATATCATGGGATGCCCCCACGACCATTGTTTCCGCCTCGAGGATGGATATATTTTCTTTATAGGTGAGCTCCACGATCTGCCTGTACGCATCATGAATAAACCTGTCGAGTACCACTTTTCCCACGTCATGGACCAGGCCGGCAAGATAAAGGCTCTCGAGCCGTCCCATGCTCAGCTTGTTGCAGAGTATCTTTCCGATCACGCCGGTGGCAACGGAATGGCGCCAGAACTCCTTCATGTTCAAGGTCTCCACTCCCTTGGGCGGCTTCAAGGAGCGGCTTGCGCTGCACGAGATGCACAGGGACGTGATTTCATTCGTTCCGAGCATCCGGACTGCCTGTTCGATGTTGGTGATCTTTGTGGGCAGGCCGTAAAAAGCCGAATTGGCAATCTTAAGAACATTCATCACCATTGCCGGGTCTCTCGATATGATCTTGCCGAGGGACCTGAGATCGACATCTTCGTTATTGAGCGCGTCGATCAACTCCATCATGATCGACGGCATGGGCGGCAAAAAATTGATGGTCTCCTCAACCTTTTCCCTAAAGTTCTCGATCACTACGCTTCCCCCTATAACTATACCAATAATGTGGGCTTATGCTGAATATCATACCGTATACTATTATCGTTCTGAAGCAAAAAATCTTTAGCTCTTGGGCAGTAACCGATCTCCCATTCCGGGGAGTTGTGAAAAGGTTCGGCTTTTGTGATATTCTTATAGTCATCAAATCGGACAAGGTCTTGTGAATATGAATATTCAGATATTCGGCACCGATAAATGCCAGGATACACGAAAGGCGCAAAGATATTTTAAAGAAAGAGGTATCGCCTTTCAATTTGTCAATCTTGCCCAAAAAGGGTTGAGCAAAGGAGAGCTCTCCCGGATAAAAGCGGCGGTAGGGATCGAAAATATGGTCGACAAAGAGGGCAAGGAGTATGCCCGGCTGAACCTCAGGTATCTCACCCATGACGCGGAAGAGGAATTGCTCAACCATCCCCTGCTCATTAAAACTCCCATCGTGAGAAACGGTCAGAAGGCGACTGTGGGGTACGCTCCCGTTATATGGAGGGAGTGGGAGCAGGAAGAATAATCTCCTTTTCTATGTTCCGAATGCCTCCCGTAGTGCGTCCGATGCCGCCTTGAGTGCATCTTTGGTATTTTCACTCGATCTCAAAAAATAGATGAACCCGTGGATTGTATCTTTATAGCGGATGAGCCTCACCTGCACACCTTCATCTTTCAGTCGCTTCGCATACGCTTCTCCCTCGTCCCGTAAAGGATCGAAACCTGAAGTTATGACCAGGGCGGAAGGCAGCCCCCGCAAGCTCCGTGCGCATAAGGGAGATACATAAGGATCGGAGAGGTCCTCCTCGCGGGGCACATAAAGGGAACGGGTAGCCTCCATGTCCTCCAGGCTCAGGATGAAACCACGGGCGAATTTACGATGAGACGCGGTATTAAAGGAGGTAAGGTCCGTCACCGGATTGAAGAGGACCTGAAGCGCCGCCGCGGGCACACCCCTGTCCCTTGCCAGGAGCGTGAGAGCTGCAGCGAGATTGGCTCCGGCGCTTTCACCGCTTAATGCGATCCTTTCTCCATCGCCGCCGAAAGTGTGGGCCTCGGCACGGGCCCAGAGAAAGGCGTCGTAACAATCATGGAGGCCCGCGGGGAAAGGATGCTCCGGGGCGAGCCTGTAATCAACGGAAAGGACAAGGCAAGGGGTCTTCTCCGCGAGTGCCAGGCAGACATGCTCCTCCATTGCCAGGCTTCCCACCACCCAGCCTCCCCCATGAAAAAAAAGTAACACGGGAAAGGGACCTTCGCCCTCGGGGGTATAGACCCTGACCGGTATCTCTCCTTCCGATCCATGAATTGTTCGATCCTCCCTGCTTTTTATGCCTTTCAAGGAGGGCGAAGTTTTGAGCGCCATGACATCCACGAACCTTCTCCTTTCAACGTATGTCTCCCGTGAAAGGGGCGGGAGTTCAGCCTTCCGTGCTGCTTCGAGAAAAGCCTTTGTCTCCGGATCTATTTTATCGTCGAACCGGTCTTCCGGATCTGCCATATTCTATTCCTCCTGAATGGGCTTTTGCCAAGACCTTAATACGGCCCGAATTCAGGGCCACGGTCTCGGGAACAATAGATTAGAATTTTAACAAACAATCTTCCACCCATTCCGCCCCAAATATCAGAAAAATCCTCATGTGACATTTTGGAAAGGATGAGGAATAATGAGGCTGCGACGCCGACATTACCAAAATATTATGCCTTTTTATCATTATTTTGGTATTTTTTTTCTCTATCTACAAAAAATGCTTGCATTTATAAATAGTTGTGTAATAATGTTCCACTAGATGCCGTTTCTGCAACGGTCTGCAGTGCAGGCAGACTTATTTTGCCTGATATTATTACATACGAGGAGGTAAGGTAGATGACAAAAACTGAAATTGTGGAAAAGATTGCAAAAGAGATCAAGGTCACGAAAAGTACCGCAGCGAAAGCCTTTGAGGTCGTCGTCGGCTCCGTCAAAGATGCGCTCCAAAAAGGAGACAAGGTATCGATCGTAGGTTTTGGAACCTTCTCCGTTACCACGAGAAAAGCGAGAAAAGGTAGAAACCCCAAAACAGGACAGGAAATAAAGATCGCGGCGAAGAAAGCTCCCAAGTTCACCCCCGGAAAGGGTCTCAAAGATACCGTCAATGCCGCAGGAAAAGGAAAAGCAAAAAAGACTAAATAAATCCAAGGGAGCGGCCGCGCGGCCGCGCCTGCCTGAGAACATTTCTACTGGTGGCCTAAACCTACGGGCGTGTTTAGGCTGCCCTATCCCCTGATCCCGGAAATCTCCGTTCCCGCCGTCCTGCGCTCGATCCGCTTTTCCGCAACTTCGTCATATCATTAAATGCCTTCGCCTCTCCAATACCCCCTCTTCAATTATTTATTGCAGACTCCCACTGACTCTTCCTTACATTTTATTCCGTCCGTCCACATGGCGCCCCCCAGATTCGCTTTTGTGAAGGTGGCGCCGGTCAGGTTTGCGCCGGTCAGGTTTGCATCCCATAAGGCTATGCCTGTAAGGTTTGCATTGGTCAGGTCGGCGTTTTGGAGTATTGCGCCGGTCAGGATGGCAGACTTCATCTGGGCATTCTTAAGTGTGGCGCCGGGCATTTTGGCGGCGGTCATATTTATTCCGAACAGATTGGCGCCGCTCAGATTTGCCCCTGCAAGATCGGAACTGGACATGCTCGCATTGGAAAGGTTTGCACCGCTGAGATTCGCCCCGGGAAGCTTCGAGCCCGTGAGGTAGGCCCCCGCAAGGTCGCATCCCGGACACTGGCCTGTTTTCTTAAGCTTCTGCACATCTTCATCATTAAAACAGAATCCGTTTCCGCAGAAAATAAAGGCAACGCAGAATAACAGGGATACAAGACCGGACAAAATCGCTCTCGCCATTTCCGCACCTCCTTAAGGTATTCGCCCCGGGCACTTCACGACCCGACCCTCATCTATAGCATAAATCTATCATATCTCGTTTTTTTATGAGAAGCAAAATTAGAGGGGGAGCTTCATTGAGGCTGGTTTCAGGCGAAGGGGAAGACGAAAAAAGGTGGCACTAATGTTGCTAATCTTTGTGTGAGAGGGAAATGATATTCAAAAAGGAGATCATTCCGGATAAGTTGATTAAAAGGATAGGAAAAGAAATTTAATAAAATGATTTTTTTGCCGATTATATGGAAAGGAGGCATTCTCTTTGAGGGTGTTCGATGCTTATGATGAAGATAGAGGGGTGGATAAAATGAGAGTTAGGTGGCTTCCCATTTTGTTGGTTGTCGGGGCGTTCATGGTATTGAGCGGTTTTGGTTGGCCCCTGGAGGCCCGGGATTCGATGGAAGTACTAAAGGACAAGGACAAGACGAGTTATGTGATCGGGTCCGACGAGCAGGCGGTGCGCGAAGAAGAGAGGGACAAGGAAAGAGCGTGGCAGATGCTGCAGAACGGCAATTTCTTGATAGACGGGCGAAACAGAGGGCGGGTTCCCCAAACCAAGTAACAGGAGGAGACTATGCTATGCCCCACATGTAAGATCGAGATGTACAGGGACGACGATATGGGCAACCTCATCATGGTCCACGCGTGCGTGATCTGCGGGAAAAGGGTGTACGACGGCTATCCTACCCGGCGGGGCGAGAGGGCCCAGAGACGTTGGGAAGACCAGGAGATGAAGGCCGTAAAGGTATACGCCTCGAAATTGAATAAAAAGAATAAGGCAAACGCAGTCTAAAGCCATCCTACGCGCGGCTGGATTCTATCACCAATACCGGTCCGGCCGCATTGCGGCACCATACCCTTGTAAAGAAACCCTTCTCAATATATAATCTTTCCCGATCATCATTGTAAAATAACATTCAAATAGAGGTGGCTTATGAAGATACGGTTCTTGGGGGCCGCGCGGGTTGTGACCGGCTCATGTTATCATCTGACGGCGGGAAAGACGCAGATCCTCGTGGATTGCGGAATGTACCAGGGCAAGAATGGGGACGATATCAACAGGACCCCCTTTGCCTTCGATCCGGCCGCGATAGATTATCTTCTCGTCACCCATGCCCACCTCGACCACTCGGGCCTATTGCCCAAGCTCGTGATGGACGGGTTCCACGGGAGGATCATCGCCACCCACGGAACGGCCGATCTTCTGGAGATCATGCTCTCCGACTCGGCCCACATCCAGGAAAAGGACGCCGAGTGGGCGACAAAGAAATCTCATCGTGCGGGAAGGGACGAGATAATCGAGCCTCTCTATCGCGAGGAGGACGTGAAGAGGGTCGTGGCATTGATCGAAAGGGTGAAATACGAAGAACCGCGCGACCTTGCGCCGGGCGTAAAATACCGGTTTATAGACGCGGGCCATATCCTCGGCTCCAGTTCCCTCGAAATCTGGTATGACAGCCCCGGGGGAGAAAAAAAGATAGTCTTTTCCGGCGATGTGGGCAAGAAAGAGAATTTCATAATAAACGACCCCCACCACATACAGAAGGCAAATTATGTATTGGTCGAATCTACGTATGGAAACAGGTTCCATAAGGGCATTCAGGAGAGCATCGACGAGCTTGCCCAGGCTGTTTCCGACACATTAAAAAGAAGAGGCAATGTTCTCATGCCTGCCTTCGCTGTGGGACGAACGCAGGACATACTCTACATATTGAGCCAGCTGATAAAGGAGAAGAGGCTTCCTCCCCTGGATGTCTATGTGGATAGTCCCCTTGCCGACAAGGCGACCCAGATATATCTTCATCACCCCGAATATTTCGACCCCGAAGCGGTCAATATGTTCAAGGCCCAGGGGACGGACGGGATGAGGCTCCACTTTACGAAAACCCCCGAAGAATCGATGGCCCTTAATAAAATAAAATCGGGAGCGATTATTATCGCAGGCAGCGGGATGTGCGAAGGGGGTCGCATCAGGCACCATTTCAAGCATAACCTCTGGAGAACCGAATGCAGCATCATCTTCACCGGCTTCCAGGTAAAAGGCACTTTGGGCAGGTTCATCGTCGACGGGGCCAGGACGGTCCGAGTTCTCGGTGAAGAGATCGCCATCAGGGCAAAGGTACATACCATAAACGGTTTCTCCGCTCATGCGGACCAGAAGGAACTGCTCGAGTGGCTCGGCACCTTCACCGAAGATCCGGAGATCTTTATCGTCCATGGCGAGGAAGCGGTATGCCTGGAGTTCGAGACGGTGGTGAGGGAGAAGCTGGGGCTTAAGACCTATGTGCCCCATAAGGGAGAGGAGCTTGAAATCTGACCCTGGCTCTCAACTGAGCTATGAGCTTATCCGAAGCAAGAAAAGAAAAAAGACCCTCACCCTCCAGATAAAGCGCGATGGCTCTGTCGTGCTGCTGGCGCCCGAGCGGGTCTCCAGGGCGGAAATCGACCGTTTTTTCAGGGACAAGGAGCCATGGGTGAGGAAGAAAATCACCGAAAGGGCGGAGAACCCCGAAAGGCCGGGGCAGGAGAAAAAGTTCATCTCCGGAGAGACTTTTCTCTATCATGGTGAGCATTACCCCCTTAAGATCATCGAAACTGAAAATGGCGTCCCTCTCAGTCTTTGTTATGGCGCTTTCATCCTGAGGTCCGACAAAAGCGCGGAGGGAAGGAAGCTTTTTATGGAATGGTACAGGAGGCAGGCTAA
>DASXUJ010000074.1 GCA_036504895.1 Syntrophorhabdaceae bacterium | reverse complement strand
CGAGAGCGGCTTCGATAAGATCCTTGAGCCCTGTTCTTTTCGTCGCCACAGTCGGTATTGCACGGACACCCAGCATCTCTTCCAGGGCCTTCACGCGTATGGTATAGCCTTTTTGTTCCGCTTCATCGTAAATGTTGAGGGCAATGACCATCGGGATATCGAGCTCCATAAGCTGCACCGTAAGGTAAAGGTTTCTTTCGAGGTTCGTGGAATCGACCACATCGACGATCACATCGGGTCTCTCACGGACCAGGTAATCGCGGGCAACGATCTCCTCCTCCGTGTAAGGGCTCAGGCTGTAGGTTCCCGGAAGATCGACGAGGTTTATTCTTGCCCCGTCGTATTCCAGAAAGGCGGACTTTCGCTCCACCGTAACCCCCGGCCAATTTCCCACATGGAGCCTCGTGCCTGCCAATGCATTAATGAGCGTTGATTTCCCTGCGTTGGGGTTTCCCGCCACAGCGACATTTATAACTGGTTGCCTGCCGGAAGAAGGACCCGTCTCCCGTTCTTCCAAATTGAGGGCAATCGGGCTCATTCCCCCACCTCCACTAAAATCCCTTCCGCCTCTTTCTTCCGCAAAGAAAGACGGTAGCCCTTGATCATCATCTCGAGCGGATCGCCGAGGGGTGCGATCTTTTCCAGTTTAATCTCTTCACCCACCAAAATGCCCATATCCATGAGCCTTCTCTTTAAGGGACCGGTGGCTGCAATACCGGTGATCCTTGCCCTTTCCCCCTTTTTGAGGGTGGAAACATTCATAGTGTCCTCCTTTTTACGAGAATTCTCATGGCCGTGCCGCGGCTCATGGCGATGCGCGATTCGTCAACTTTCACGAGGAGCAGGCCGCCCATCTCATTACTGAGGATACGCACCCATTTTCCCTTCCTCAGACCCATATCTTCCAGGCGGGAGAGGCCGTCACGGGCGGCCCCGCCTTCTGAAGGAGATTGGGGCTCCTTCTTCGAGGTCTTTATGTCCATGATCTCTGCGTCATCGCCCTTCTTCAGGAGCCCGAGAGGGATCATAGCAGGCACCCCCCGGTCGCCGGACCCGCCTCCCTGAAATCCCTTCTGCGGTCCGGTCTGGACCTTGTGTCCCATGCGGCCTGTTCCATTTCTTTCCTCCTCCCTATCCAAAAGAGATGACAATGCAAATGACAATCATTATCATACAACCGATAAAAAAATATGGGATCTGCGTTGAAATGACGATTGTCCCTTACAACGCTAATGATAATCATTATCATGATGCGAGCAAGGTGTCAAGCAAATTCCGCAAAAATATATATTTTGGAAGGGATGGTTGTGATACTTGGCAAATCCTCAGTTTCAGTACAAACCCCTTTTCTCGCCATCGACAAACCGGATAAGCTGCGGAAGAAAGCGTCTCTTCCGCCCAACAGGCGACACCACCGGTTGGACGCTCTCCGGGCCGCAGCGCCGAGAGTATTTGGCCGGCCAGGCACATCGCAGTCATTCTCAATTCACGCGCCTTCATCCGGTTTTATCCGAAGTTGTCTGCGGCTAAACAGGGTGATAGAGACTGTGGCCTTACGATACTTGAATCATTTTTCTTGACATGAATTAAATTCTACTTAATAATTTAACATATATTTACGGTTACCCCGTAAGTAACGGGAGATACATGGATATAGGGCAAAAAGTAAGACAGCTCAGGGTGAGGAGAAGCTTGAATATCAGGGAGCTTTCGGACCTTGTGGAATGTACCCCCTCCTTAATATCGCAGCTCGAGCGCGGTAAAACAGACCCTTCGATTTCGATGCTCAAGAAGATCGCGAAGGCCCTCGACGCCAATATCACCGATTTTTTTATGGAAAACGTGGCCCATGACGACATTGTGACCGGCGCCAAAGACCGGGTGGACATTCAACTCAAACGGTGGGATGCCCATATTCAATCTCTCGTAAAGAACGTGACGAATAAGAAGATGCAGCCCTTTTTCACGGTCATCAGGCCTGGTGGAGGCTCCCATGGCCTCTACTCTCATGAAGGCGAGGAATTCGGTTATATTCTAAGCGGCGAGCTTGAGCTTATCCTCGATGAAAGGGTGCATAAGGTGCGGGCCCAGGAGAGTTTCTATTTTTCTTCCCAGATTCCCCATAACTGGGGCAATACCGGGAAAGAGGACGTAGTGGTGATTTGGGTTATTACGCCGCCCACGTTCTGATTTATAATTCACGCGGGATTGACGAGGAGCGATGCAGGGCTCGCGGATTTAAGGGGCGACCGGCTCCCGGGAACGTATAAAAGAAGGAGGATTCGATGGCTTTATTGCCTGAGGTAAGCGCGCATTACGGGAAACTGAAACAGTATATCAATGGTAAATGGGAGGAGCCTCTGTCGGGCGCCTATTTTGAGACCACAAATCCGGCGACGGGTGAAGTCATAGCGGAAGCGCCGGTCGCCTCATCGGAAGAGGTGGAGCGGGCCATCGCTACCGCTCACGAGGCGTTCAAGAAGTGGAGAAACGTACCCTTCAGGGACCGGGCAAAAATGGTTTTCAATCTCAGGGAGACCTTTGCCCGCCATCACGAGGAGCTGTCGAGAATTCTCGTGCAGGATCACGGCTGCACGATCGATGAGGGCCGTGGTACCATATCGCGCTGCATGGAAAATATAGAAGCCGCGGGAAGCGCCCTCTACAGCGTCTATAAAGGGGAGCACGTGGAGCAGCTCGCGAACGGTATAGACTGTTATCTCGTGAGGGAGCCCATGGGCGTTTTCCTTATTATCACCCCTGGAAATATCCCCATGCATGCATGGTCTTCCTTCGTGCCCTACGCCCTTGCGTGCGGCTGCGCGGTGATCGTGAAGCCGAGCCGCCAGTGCCCGGTTTCGGCGGATGCCATGTTCAGGATGCTCGATGAGACGGGGTTCCCTCCGGGCGTGGCCAACCTCCTCCACATGGGTCCCGAACGGGAGCTGAACAAGGTGATCCTCTCCGATCCCAGGGTGAAAGGGGTGGGGCTCATCGGCTCGACAAGGGTGAGCAAGGAGCTTTTCGAGCTCTGCGGAAAATACGGGAAAAGATCTTCATTGAACGGCAACGGGAAGAACTACATCGTGATCATGCCTGATTCCAAGCTCGACGATGCGGTTCAGTACGTACTGCGCGGCTGCTTCGGCATGACCGGCCAGCGCTGTCTCGGATCGGATAACGTCGCCTTTATCGGAGATGATGGAAGATACGAGGAATTCAGGGATAAATTGATTGTCGCTGCCAGGGCCATGAAAATGGGTTACGGACTCGACGACACCGTAGAGATGGGCCCCCTCACCACCGGGGAAGGTAGAAGGAAGGTCATCGAATTTATCGAATCGGGCCTCCAGTCCGGGGCGAAGCTTCTCCTTGACGGCCGGGACGTAAAGCCCGCGGGTTACGAGGGCGGATATTTTATGGCGCCCACCATTTTCGAGGGTGTGACCCCCGAGATGTATATCGCGAGGGAAGAAGCTTTCGGTCCAATGTGCAACCTTCTCCGCGCCACGGACCTCGACCAGGCGATAGGCTGGATCAATGGCACGAATTACGGCCATTCCGCCTGCATCGTGACGGAGAGCGGAAAGGCTGCCCGGAAATTTATCAGGGAGTGCGAGGTGGGCAACGTGGGCGTGAACGCGGGTATCCCGCAGCCCTATGCATTTTTCGGCCTCGGCTCGAAAAAGGATTCCTTCTACGGCAATTCCAAGTCCAGAATGGACTCGGTAAAGATGTTTCTGGATGAAAAAACGGTTACTCTGAGGTGGGTATAGGGAGGGTCTCCGCGGGGAGAGGAATTGAACAGCACTTCGGAAGAATAAAATCCGATGATTTCATCTCCCGGTGGAACTGCAAAATGGTATACTGTGGGGGCTGGTCAAACGCTGCGTAGAGAGCAGCAACAAAAAGGAGGAGAGTGCAATGTGTCAAGAATGTGAAGACCTCAGCAGGAGGAATTTTCTGAAGAGTGCCCTAATCGGCGGGGCGGCGGTGGGAATGGGTCTTTTCGACCATGACCTTCTTCTGGCGCAGAACACCAACCTGAAGTTCAGCACCTGGCACCCACCGGTAAGCCGGGAGGTGAGGACCGTCTGGACCCCCATGCTCGAAGAGGTGAAGAAGAAGAGCGGCGGGAAAATGGCATATACCATGTATGCCGGAGCGGCCCTCGGCAAAGGACCGGAGCATTTTGACATCGTGGCGAAAGGCCTCTCCGACATGGGCTATTTCACGGCCACATGGACCCCGGGGCGGTTCCCCCTCACCGACGTGCTCTCACTCGCGGTCTGGGTTGACGGCAAGGATGTGGCGGCAGATATCGGCAATGCAGTCTACGCCCGCGCCCTGAAAGACGAATTCAAGAATGTAAAAGTCCTCGAGCTGAACGGCTGCATCCAGTCCTTCATATGGACGAAAAAGCCCGTCTCGAAGATGGCTGATCTCCGGGGCATGAAGCTGAGATCACCGGGCGGACATCAGACCAACTATATCAAATCCCTGGGCGCCGAGCCCGTCTTCATGCCCCTGGGAGATGTGTATATGGCCATGGAAACGGGAACGGTGGACGGCATCGTCACCTGTCCGCCCCTTATCCTTGCCTACAAGCTCTTTGAAGTTGCCAAATATGCCACGGTCCTTACCTTCGGGTGCGTTTCGGAAGGCACGGTAATGAACATGAACAGTTGGAACAGGCTTCCGGCCGACCAGAAGAAGATCGTCGAAGAGGTCTGCACGAATCCTTTTAAAGCAACGGGCGGCCTCGATAAAGGGGATTACCAGGTCATCATGAAGGACATCCAGAAGGCAGGGGTCAAGCTCATCGACCTTCCGAAAGCGGAGGCCGACCTCTGGTATAAGAGTTTTCAGGATGTGACGAGAAAGTGGGTCGCCGACCTGGAAGCGAAGAAACTGCCCGCAAGAAAGGTCGTGGCCATCATGAACGAGGAGTGCGAAAAACGAAAGGTCAACCTGGTGGCATGCCCGCCGGAGTTCAAGAAAATCTAGGAACGGGGTATGGGCGCTTTCAAAGCTTTCAGGACGGTTGTCGAACGAATTATCAGATTTTCAGGCACGGTGGGGATGATATTCGTCATCCCCCTCATGCTCATCACCACGGCTGATGTGGTGGGAAGGGGTTTTTTCAATAAGCCCATCGCAGGCACCTTCGAGCTTTCGGAATATATGCTGGCCATAATAATCCTGCTGGGCACGGCCTACACCCAGCACGTGAAGGGCCACGTGGCGGTCGATTTCCTCACCTCCCATTTCAACAGCAGGACCCAGCGGATATGCCAGGTTCTCACCATGTTCCTGAGCCTCTTTATCGTGACCCTCCTGGTGTGGCAGGGGTTCAAGCTCGGCATGGAGGAGACGGGCGTCACCGATCAGCTGAGGATTCCCCGGGCGCCTTTCAAGATGCTCGTGGGCGTGGGCGGGGCGCTCCTCTGGCTCCAGCTTCTCTTTGATTTCATCGATTCAATCGCACAGTTCAAAAGGAGGGTTTCGTGAGTCCCGTCACTATTGGCATACTCGGCTGCGCCCTGCTCATGGTCCTCCTTTTCCTCGGGATGCCCATCACCTTCGTCATGATGTTCGTGGGCTTTATCGGCATATGGTCCCTTTCGGGGCTCGACGCCGCCCTCCCCATCATTGCGAGCACCCTTTACGAGACGGCCGCCCACTATCCCTTCACCATCATTCCCCTATTCGTGCTCATGGGCGGGTTTGCGGACAACTCGGGTATCACCACCAGGCTCTACGATACCTTTGACAAATGGTTTCGAAGGCTTCCCGGAGGGCTCGGGATCGCGACGATCGTGGCCATCGGAGGATTTTCGGCCATCAGCGGATCGTCGGTCGCCACGTCCGCCGCGTTTGCAAAGACCGTCATACCGGAAATGAGGCGATATAATTATAGCCCCATGTTTGCAGGCGGCATCGTGGCGGCGGGCGCGACCATCGATTTCCTCATACCGCCGAGCATCGGCTTTGTCGTCTACGGGATGCTTACCGAGCAATCCATCGGAAAGCTCCTCATCGCGGGCATGCTCCCCGGCATCCTGCTGGGCCTGTTCTTTATCGCCATCATCGTGGGCTGGGTGAAGATAAACCCGGCGATCGCCCCCATTCCCGAGGGAAGGGTCGGATTCAAGGCGAAGATCCTGGCCCTCTGGGGTATGTGGGAGACAATACTCGTTTTTCTCATCACCATCGGCGGCATGTATCTCGGATACGTGAACCCTACCGAGGCGGGCGGCATAGGCTGTATCGCGCTCCTCGTCATCACCCTCCTTAAGAAGGAGCTTACGTGGAAACAGTTCGTGTCGAGCCTCTACGAGACTACCAGGGTCACGTGCATGGTAATGTTCCTGGTTGCGGGAGCGAGCCTTTTCAGCTATTTCCTCGCCCTTTCCACCATTCCCGCGGCGGTTTCCGCGTTTATCGGCGCACTGGGCGTGTCGAAGTACATGGTCCTTCTCATTGTGGTGGCGATCTACCTCGTCCTGGGGTGCTTCCTCGACGCGGTCTCCATGATGGTCCTTACCATGCCGGTGGTCTTCCCCCTCATTGTGGGGCTGGGGTTCGATCCAATATGGTTCGGCGTGATATGCGTGCTTATGATGAATGCGGGTCTCATCACCCCGCCCGTGGGCCTCAATGTCTATACTATTGCGGGGATCGTGCGGGATGTGCCGATGAAGGACATCTTCAAAGGCGCCACGCCCTTTCTCATCGCGATCTTTGTGACCACCTTTATATTGACCCTATTTCCCATAATCGCGACCATACTGCCGGCGCAAATGGGACGTTAGGCGGCGTGTGAACGCCTGCAAGGAATTATGAAAGATATCGGATTTATCCTCAACGGCAAAGAGGTGACCTCCCGGGTGGAGGATACTGAGACGCTCCTCCACACATTAAGGGAAAGGTTTCTTCTGAAGAGTGTGAAGGAAGGCTGCTCAATCGGCGAATGCGGGGCGTGCACCGTGCTTATCGATGATGAGCCCCATTACTCATGTCTTACCCTCGCCGAAAAAGTGGACGGCCGGGATGTAAAGACTGTGGAGTTTTTAGGGGAGGAGAAGGCCCTTCATCCTCTTCAGAAGGCCTTTATCCATTCCGGGGCGGTGCAGTGCGGCTATTGCACTCCCGGGATGCTCCTCACGGCCTACAGTCTTCTTAAGAAGAACAATAATCCCGATGATGGGGATATCAGGGAAGCCATAAGCGGGAACCTGTGCCGGTGCACAGGATACATTCAAATAATAGAGGCCGTGAAATATGCTGCCGGAATTCTCAACTCAGAGACCTGAAACCAAAGAAGTAGCCCTTACCCTCTTGAGGGACCTTAAAGACGTAAAAGTCCTCGCGGGAGGGACGGACCTTCTCGTCCGGATGGGCAGGGGCTCGGTCCACGCCCATCTGATGGATATCGGCGCCCTGGCCGATCTCGATTGCATAGAGCATGGGAACGGGACCCTCCTGGTCGGTGCGGCAGCCACCCACCGGAAGGTGCACGAAGATCATCTCGTGAGGACCGAGGCCAAAAGCCTTTCCCTGGCGAGCGGTCTCGTGGGCTCGCCTCAGATAAGGAATATGGGCACCATCGGGGGCAACCTCGTGAACGCGTCGCCCGCGGCTGACAGTATCGCCCCTCTTCTCGTGCATGATGCGAAAGTGGTTCTCGAGTCGGAGGCAGGCTCGAGGAGGGTGGCGCTGGAGGAGTTTATCGTCGCCCCCTACAAGACATCGATCAGGGACGACGAGCTTCTTACCCGCATAGAGATCAAGTCGTGCGAGGGTTACAGGGAAGGGTACAGGCGGGTTGCGAAGCGGGCCGCGTGGGCCATATCGCGCCTTTCAGTGGCCTGGGCGATCAAGGAGGAGGCCGGCAGGTTCGTCGAGGTGCGCCTGGCTATCGGCTCCTGCACTCCCATACCCTTCAGGCCGAAAGATGCGGAGGCCTATCTCGCAGGCAAGGAAAAGGGCGGGCAGGCTTCGAGGGTCGCCATCGATATGATCGTTTCAGGAATACGACTCGCGAGCGGCGAGAGACCTTCTTTTGTGTATAAGATACCGGTCCTCGAAGCGCTGCTTGATGAGATATTAAGAGGGTAATGATGCATGTAGGTCAAGACGCGGACAGAATCGATGTGCTGGCAAAAGTATTGGGCAGGCCCATATTTTCGGGCGATCTCGATATGCCGGGCATGCTCCATGGCTACATCGTCAGATCGACGCGGCCCCATGCCGAGATCCGGGGCATAGATGCAAGAGAGGCGCTGGCCTTCCCGGGCGTGGTGAGGGTCATTACCTCGGCGGACATACCCGGTGAGAACTCCTACGGCATCATAAAGAAGGACCAGCCTTTCCTCGCGCAGGGCCGGGTCCGGTTTACGGGCGAGCCGATCCTGATCGTGGTAGCGGAAACGGAGGAGATTGCTCGCAGGGCCGGGGAAAAGATAAAGGTGAAATACGGGGAGATCGGAGCCGTCTTCGACCCCTTTTCCGCAGGAGACGGCTCAGTGCAGATTCATGACGGAGGCAACCGCCTGTGCCTTCGCAGGCTCATCAAGGGCGACAGCGAGAAAGGTTTTCGTGAATCCGACTGCGTGATCGAGCGAACCTTCCGCACCACCTGGGTGGACCATGCGTTTCTGGAGACTGAATCGGGTATAGGGTGGATCGACGAGGCCGGCAAGTTGGCGGTCTGTTCCTCGACCCAGAATACCCATTATAAGAGAAAGGAGATATCCCGCCTTCTCGCCATGCCTGAAGAAAGGATCAGAGTGATTCAGGCTGCAACGGGCGGAGGTTTTGGCGGTAAACTCGATGTAACCGTGGAAGGCTTCATTGCCCTTGCCGTGCACCTTACCGGAAGGCCCGTTGCCGTCCGTTACACGAGGGAAGAGAGTTTCCTCTCGAATACGAAAAGGCATCCCCTTCATATCGAATATAAAACTGGATTTACCAAGGAAGGGCGAATTGCGGCGGTGAGCGCGCGCATTACGGGAGACACGGGACCGTACATCTCTTACGGAGAAGTAGTCTGTCTCAGGGTCGCGGTTCACGCGGCAGGGCCTTACGACGTGCCCAATGTCTCGGTGGAAAGCAGGATGTTCTATACGAACAATCCGGTCGCGGGCGCCATGCGGGGGTTCGGAGTACCTCAACTCGCCCTTGCCCACGAATCCCAGCTTGACGAGGCTGCCGGTATCCTCGGCATAGACCCCCTCGACATCCGGATGATAAACGCCCTTAGGAAGGGGTCTCTGACCGCATCCTCCCAACTCCTCTCCCATAGTGCCGGCCTTCCGGAGACACTGAAGAAGATCGAGCCCTTCTGGAGGGGGCGGAGGAAGAGAAGCGAAACTACCGGTTTCGGCCTCGGATGCATGTACTATGGAATAGGCAATACAGGGGTCTCCAATCCCTCGAGTTCTTATCTGAGGCTTACGGAAGAGGGTAAGATCGCGCTCCATTCAGGGGTCTGCGATATCGGCCAGGGCTCCGATACGGTGCTCTGCCAGATCCTCTGCGAAACTCTCGACATCAGCCCCCGGGACGTGGTGCTGCCGCCGTGCGACACCGACATCTCACGGGACGCGGGTTCTTCGTCGGCGAGCCGCCAGACCTACATATCGGGCAGGGCGGTCTATGAGGCTGCGCTCAAGGCGAGGTCTTTTCTTGAGGCCCAGGGGTTTTACTCGGGGAAAACCTTGAAAGATATATATGAATCCGAAAAAGAGAAGGCGCCCCTGCTTTTCGAGGGCTATTTCGATCCCCCCACCACGGGCGTGGATAGCGAGACCTCTCAGGGGGTCCCCTATGCGACCTATGGCTTCGCGACTCAGATGACGGAGGTCGATGTGGACAAGGCAACCGGCGAGTGCCGGGTAGTCCGAGTCCATGCCGCCCATGATGTGGGCAGGGCGATTAACGTAAGAAACGTAAAGGGCCAGATTTACGGCGGCATTGCAATGGGCATGGGACTCGCCCTTATGGAGGAGTTCATTCCGCGAAAGACGAAATCCTTCGACGACTACTACATACCGACCTCCATGGACATGCCTGAGATCGAGGTCTTCCTCGTGGAAGATGAGGAGCCCACCGGCCCGTACGGGGCGAAAGGCGTGGGAGAGCCTGCGTTGATCCCTCAAGCCGCCGCCATTGTCAACGCGATACGGGATGCGACAGGGGTAAGGATGAATGAGCTGCCATGCGATCCGGAAAGGCTGAAGATCGCAATGGAAAAAGAAGGGTCGGAGAGATAAGAAAACCATAAGGAGGGCTCGTCTGATGGGGACATTGGCAATCACGAATATCGGTGCAATTTTTACCGGCGACATCGGGAATCCTCTCATCGAGGGACCGGTTTCAATTTTAGTCAAAGAGGGTTTGATCTCCGAGATAGGAAAAGGCCCCTTCGAGGCGGACAAGAACATTGACGTAAAAGGGATGACCGTCTGTCCCGGATTTATCGATTCCCATGCCCATCCTGTATTCGGGGATTTCACCCCGCGACAGAACATGATCGGCTTCATAGACAGCAGCCTCCACGGCGGCGTGACGAGCATGATATCCGCGGGCGAGGTCCATCTGCCCGGGAGGCCCACAGACCCTAAGGGGACCAAGGCCCTCGCTCTTCTTGCCCACAAATCATTTGCCAAACTGAGACCTCAGGGCGTAAAGGTATACGGAGGCGCGCTCATACTGGAGAAGGGCCTGAAGGAAGATGACTTCAGGGAGCTCTCCGAAGACGGTGTCTGGCTTGTGGGTGAGATCGGCCTGGGGAGCGTGAAGGAGGCCTCCGAGGCCCGGGTCATGGTCGACTGGGCTAAGAAATACGGCATGAAGGTGCTCATGCACGTGGGAGGGACCTCGGTGCCCGGAAGCTCCACGGTTACGAGCGAGGATGTACTGACCGCCAATCCTACCGTGGCGTGCCACCTCAACGGAGGTCCCACATCGGTTTCCCTCGAAGAGGCAAAGCGGGTGATGAGCCGCACCGGATGCGCGATCGAGATCGTCCACTGCGGGAATCCCTTGATGGCGAAGGAGATTACCGATGCCGCAAAATCTCTCGACATGCTTCACCGGCTGATCATTGGAAATGATGCGCCTTCAGGGACGGGAGTCGTTCCTCTCGGTATATGGCGGATGGTCAATTTCGTCTCCGCTTTGTCCAATATACCCGCGGAGATCGCGGTATGTTTCGCCACGGGGAATACGAAAAGGACCTTTAACCTCACCCACGGCCTCATAAAACCGGGTGACGACGCGGATATGCAGATAATCGATGCCCCTATGGGCTCGGTGGGGAAAGATGCGAAAAGCGCCATAGAGGCGGGGGATATCCCCGGTATTGCCATGGTGCTGATCGACGGCATCGCGAGGACCCAGGTGAGCAGGAATACGCCGCCGCCGGTTAGGAAAATAGGGTAGGGAAGAAACTCTTTTTTGCCCCATCGGAGCTTCTTATGAAAATAGATCTCGAAAAATGCAAGGGGTGCGGATTCTGCGAAGAAGTCTGTCCCCTCGGAGTGATCACTATCGATGACCGCAAGGTCGTGATACACGAAGGCTGCGTGGACTGCAAGTCATGTATGAAGGTATGCCCCCATGATGTGCTCACGCCCGCGCCGGCCGAAGAGGGCGCGAAATGCATGTCGTGCCCTATCATGTGCACTATTCCCGAAGGGTCTCGCGGCGCCTGCATGCGGTACTCCAACAAAGGCGGCGAGATCATACGGGAAGGTCGGCTCCATACCTATGAGGAGATCGAGGGGCTTCTCAGGACGGGCCATGACGACGGAAGCATAGGCAGGCCTCTTATTACCGGCATCGGTTCGGGCACCACTTATCCTGATTTCAGGCCTTCTCCTTTCATAGTGAGCGGGGTACGGGACGGGATAGACGTGGTCACCGTGGTCACGGAGGCCCCCCTCAGCTACAGTGGGGTGAAGCTGAAGATCGATACGGACCTCTACCTTGGAGAAGAGAGCAGGAAAGTGTATGTCCGGAGAAAGGGAAAACGGCACGTGGGTCACCTCTGCACTGAAGAGTATGGATCCAAGATACTCTCTCTCGGGGGCGTCAATATTCTCACCTCGAAAGACGGAATGTTTGCCGCAAAGGTCCTTTTCGAGTTCCTGAAGGGCAAAGAAATCAAGCTTGAAGTCGAAAACGGCTCTACCCTCGAATTGACCCTTGGCCAGCCGCCGAAGGTGAACGGGAAGTCGGAGGAGCATATGAGGGTCGGCTGCGGAAGCGCGGTGTCGGGCCTCTTCGCCCCTTATATGGCGAAGGCCGCCGATGAGGTGATCGTCCTTGACGGCCACATCACCGGCCTCTTCAGCGAGCACCCGTCAGGGAAATACCTGAAGAAGACGAGGTCCGCCGTGACAATAAAGGGGAGAAAGAGTACGGACGGGCGGTACTTCCTCGACAAAGGGGCCGGCTGGGGTGGGACCGATGTGCAGGAGCCTCTCGATGTCATAAAGGAGATAGACGCGGAAAAGCGTGTCGAAGGCATGACCCTTCTCATTACGGAGACCACGGGGCGGAAGGCTGTCTTCTACCGGATGAGAGACGGCCGGTTCATGGAAGAGCCCCTCACCGAGGAAGCCTCGGCATTTCTGGAGACCCTGAGAGATTCGTGCGAGGCTTCGAGGGTGAGCGCCGTATTCGCGGCGGGAGTGGGCGGCTCCGCCCGTGCCGGAGTGACGAAGAACCCTATCAAGCTCACTCGGGCGGTGCACGCGGGAAAAGTCGCGATTTCCATCGGTGGGGCAAAACCCTTCATCTTTCCGGGGGGAGGAATAAACTTTCTCGTCGATGTAGAGGAGATCAAGCAGGGAAGCATCTATCTCTCTCCCACTCCATCTTTTGTAATTCCCGTGGAATACACGATGAGCCTCGAAACGTTCAAAGATATCGGGGGCCACATAGATGCTATGAGGCCGGTGGAAGAGGTGGTGAAATCAAAAGGGGAAAAGGAACAATAATCTTCTGCCTAAGCACACACACGAGGCTCAAGAGACCTGAATCTATTAATCTCACGGATACAGGACGTCGCGCGAACCGGCGGCCTGCCCTATTTCATAATGATTCCTGATGTATATTGAGGTCGGTCCTGCGAGTATTGTAGTAACGGGTGAAAAAGAAGGCGGCAATTTCGATTTCGATGAAGAGGAGATAAAAAACCTGCTGGGCAGGATCCTCCTGGACGTCGGGGCGAGCCTGCCTGTTCTGAAGCAGAAGGGTTACAGGATCATGAACCCGGATAGAATGCCCCGTGTTGCGCGGAAGATGGTAGCGGCGGTGCAGGCGATCGACGGGCGCTCCCTTACCCCGATGGCAGCGGTGGCAGGTGCGGTGGCTGATGCTCTGAGGGAGGCTCTCAGCAGCAAAGGCCTTGATTTTATTATGGTCAATAACGGAGGAGACATATCATTCTATAATGCCCAAAGAAAAACGATCCGTGCAGGCGTGCGCGATATCATGGGGGGAGCGGAAGTCCCTCACATCCTCGAGATCGAAGGGATTATGGAATGCGGCCTTGCGACGAGCGGGTTTGGGGGCCGGAGCTTCACCCTCGGCCTCGCCGATATGGCGACCGTATTAGCCGTGAATGCCGCCGTTGCCGACGCGGCGGCGACTTCTATTTGTAATGCGGTTAATGTGGAATCGGATAAAGTGGTGCGGAGGAAAGCGGCAGAGATAGACCCGTCCTCCGATATCGCCGACGAATGGATCACCGTAAAAAGGGGCATCCTTGACGAGTCCCTCGTCAAGAGGGCACTGGAGAAAGGCCTTGCATGGGCTCAGGCGCTGAAGGACCGGCAATCGATTCTCGATGCGGTAATAAGGCTCGGGAATCATTCGGTTGCCACTTCAGGCGGTAAAAAATATATTTCGATTCGGAGGTGATCGATGGAGATCAGGAAACTCGTAACGATCGTGGAGGACATATTTGCCGACGGCAGTAAGAAATGCGAGAAGTCAGTCAGAAAGGTAGCGGCTATCGCCGTCATCAGGAACCCCTGTGCGGGAGAGTACAGGGAGAATCTGGACGAATTGGTGGACAACGGGGAGGAATTGGGCAGGCTGCTCGGCGAAAGGGCGGTAGCGGCCCTTGAGGGTAGATCCCCGGAGAGCTATGGCAAGGCAGCCATCGTAGGAGAAAAGGGCGAGATGGAGCATGCAGCCGCGCTGCTCCATCCGAAGCTGGGCACCCCGTTGAGAGACGCGGTAGGCGGCGGAAAGTCGATAATCCCGTCGGTGAAGAAAATGGGCAGAATGGGCGATGAGCTGGATATCCCGCTCCATTTCAAGGACGCTGCCTTCGTCCGTTCCCATTTCGACGGAATGACCGTCTCCGTGAATGACGCTCCTAAAACGGATGAGATTCTCGTTGCCGTCGCCGTCACGGATGGCGGACGGCCCCATCCCAGGGTGGGAGGCTTGAAGAAGAATGAGGCCAAAGGAGAGGACGGTCTCCGGTGATCCTCCGGAGGTCTGCCCCTCCGGGCGGACCTCCCCGCCTGTACCGCACGCAGGAAAGGCACTTAATCGCATACAGGCTTTCGGCCCGCCCAGCCCACGTTCTGTCTTTTTAGCTTTACAATGAGGCATTTTTTTGTTAGTTTTCCTAATTGTATGAATTTGCCCGATAACGTAAAAACTCTATGACATTCCTCAATTTGACGAAAAGTTTTATTGTCGCGGTGTCTTTATTTCTCTTTTTGCCCGCTCAGTGCCTTTGGGCCCAACAACAGGCCCCGAAAATAGCCAAGATCGAAGTGACCGGTAACGAGAGCGTCGATAAAGGTTTTGTGCTGAATGCGATAAAGACGAAAGAGAATGATCCCTACGACCTTGACAAAATCCGGGAGGATATGAAGAGTGTCTACCGGACCGGTTTTTTCAGTGACGTCCAGATCGACGAAAAGACAACTGAGGCGGGAAGAATAATCACTTTCGTAGTGATCGAACGGCCCCCGGTAAAAGCGATTTATATCACGGGCAATAAGAATATGAAAACCGCCGATATACGGGAAAAGCTCAAAATAAAGTCGAATACCGTGCTCAACATAGAGAAGGTCAAAGAAAGCATGGACGAGATACGAAAACTTTATTCGAGCAAAGGCTACTATGCGGCTAAAGTCAACTATGAGATCAGTTACGAAGAAGGTTACCAGGCGACGGTAAGATTCCTGGTTGATGAGCCCGAAAAAGCAGCCGTGAAAAAAATAACTTTTACGGGGATAAAGGCATTCAAGGCCGACAAATTGAAATCATTCATGAAAACCCGGGAGAAAGGCATCCTCTCCTGGATTACCGGTTCGGGCATTCTGGACGAGGAAGGCATAGAGGACGACAGGAAGCGGTTGGAAGCCTTCTATCACGATAACGGATACGTGAAGGTGAGGGTCAAAGTACCTGACGTGACCGTGTCAAAAGACGGGAAAGCCATAACCATCGATATACCTATTGAAGAGGGTGACCTCTACAAGACCGGCACCATCAGTTTTACCGGCGATATGCTCTATGAAGCTGATTTCTTAATGAAACATTTGAAGACCAAAACCGGCGATACCTTCAGGGCAACGGCATATCAGGACGATATCGTCATCCTTACCGATGCGTATCAGGATAAAGGCTATGCCTTCTGCGAAGTCACGCCCCTTACCACCATAAACGAAGAGACCCGCACCGTGGACCTGACCTTTGATTTTTCCAAAGGGAAAGCCATATTTGTAAACCGGATCAATGTGTTCGGAAATGTGAGGTCCCGCGATAAGGTCGTGAGGAGAGAGCTGAGATTGGCTGAAGGCGATCTCTATTCTTCCTCCAAATTGAAAAGAAGTCGTCAATTACTCGTAAATACCACCTATTTCAAAGATGTAGATTTAAAAATCGTGAAAACCGAGGATCCCGAGAGAATCAATCTGGACGTGCGTGTGGAGGAGAAGCCGACGGGCACGCTCAACATGGGTGTGGGATATAGCACTACCGAGAGCATAATCCTGTCCGGGTCGGTATCTCAGGAGAACCTGCTGGGAACGGGGAGGAAGGCATTTCTGACTGCGGCCATCGGCGGCATCACGCAGCAGTTCAGGCTTACTTTTGTCGATCCCTACATATTCGATAAGAACCTTTCAACCGCCTTGAGTGCTTATAATTTCAAGCGGATTCTCGATCATTACGATTACAGCCAGTTTGGGGGGAGCGTTCAGGCGATGAGACCCCTCACGGATTTTATAAGGGGCGGGTTGAGATATCGCTATGAAACCACCACTGTATCGAATATTGATCTTTTTGCAAGCGATACCATCAAACAGCAGGCAGGCACGAAGGCGACAAGCAGCGTAATGGTGAACCTCCTTAATAATACCATTGACAACATCATGAACCCTAGCCGGGGTGTAAGGTCGGAAATATCTTACGAATTGGCGGGCGGTCCTTTTCTCGGTGACAACTATTTTCAGAAGGGCGTCGGGTTCTATGGGCGATATATACCGGCAGGGTTTCTGGACAGCACGTTCTTTGTAAGGGGGGTGGCCGGTATACTCAGGCCCTATGGAGGCAAGGATTTACCTATTTATGAAAAATTCTATGTAGGAAGTATAAACACGGTAAGAGGTTTTAAATACGGATATGCGGGTCCCAGGGATCAAAATGGGGACCCGGTGGGCGGTGAGAACCAGTTATATTTCAATTTTGAATGGATATTCCCCATATATCAGCCCGCGGGCATTAAAGGTGTACTCTTTTTTGACATAGGCCACGCGTTCGATGACAGTGCCGGTTGGCTTTTGAGCGGCGCCAAGAAGAGTGCCGGAGTTGGACTCCGATGGTTCTCGCCCATGGGGCCCATTCGGATTGAAGTAGGGTTTAATCTTAATCCCCAAAGCGACGAACGGGGTAGTGTGTTCGATTTTACAATGGGTTCACAGTATTAAAGAGGAGGAATCATGAAGAAAATATTATTTATCGCAGCGGTGACGATCAGTCTATTCCTGCCTATGGCAGCTCTAAGCCAGACGTTGAACATCGTGTATGTCGACCTGCAGAGAGTCATGATGGAATCGGACAAGGGCAAAGAGGCAAAAAAGACCCTTACCGATGAGGCGGAGCGGCTGAAAAAGAGCCTGGACACAAAACAGGATGAGCTGCAAAAAATGAAAGACGCCATGGAAAAACAAGGCGCTATGATCACCCAGGATGCAAGGATCGAAAAGGACAAACAGTACCAGGCGAAGCTCAAGGATTACCAGCGGGTGGCAAACGATTACCAGAGCGAGCTGCAGCAGAAGGATATGGAGTTTACCCAAAAGATTTTAAAGGATGTAGAAGAGGTGGTGAGGAGCCTGGGTGAGAAGGAAAAATATTCGCTCATTCTCGAGAAAAGCCAGGCAGGCATTCTCTTCGGCGCTACTTCTCTCGATGTAACGACGAAAGTAATAACCCTCTTCAACGATGCCGCGAGAAGGCGGCCCGCCCCTGCAAAGAAATGATGACTTTAAAAGAGATCGCCGAGAATATCGGCGGACTCGTGAAAGGGAACGGAGATACGGCCATAGGCCGTATCTCCGGTATCAATGAGGCTGAAGACGGAGATATTGCCGTCCTTACCAATCCGGCGTTCAGGAAAAATCTGGCGAAATCAAGGGCATCCGGCCTGATCGTGGGGGAGGAGACCAACCTTGAGGACCTGAAGGACAGGAACCTGATCCTCGTCAAAAATCCCTCCCGCGCTTATTTAAAAGTCGCGTATCTTTTTTATAAGCCGGAAGAGAGGGTGAAAGGCATCCATCCCTCTGCGTCGGTATCCGATTGTGCCTCTATCGCTGAGGGGGTCAGCATAGGCGCCTTCGCGTGTATCGAGAAAGGGGCGGTCCTTGAAAAGGATGTAACTGTCTACCCCTTCGCGTATATAGGGCAGGGGGTTGTGGTGGGGGAAGACAGTACCATCTATCCCCACACCACCCTTTATGCCGGGACAAAAATAGGAAAAAAGGTTACGGTCCATGCGGGTACCGTCATAGGCAGCGACGGTTTCGCCTATATGTGGGATGGACAAAGCCATGCGAAAATACCTCAGCTCGGGATTGTCGAGATCGGCGATGATGTCGAGATCGGCGCAAACGTGACCATCGACAGGGCATCCCTGGAAAAAACCAGGATAGGCAAAGGGGTGCGAATAGATAACCTCGTGATGATCGCCCACAATGTCTCCATCGGGGATAACTCGATTATCGTCTCCCAGGTAGGGATCGCGGGAAGCGCGGTGATAGGCAAGAACGTGGTGCTTGCCGGTCAGGCGGGGGTCAAGGACCATGTTACCATAGGGGACAACGTCCAGGCAGGCGGAGGAACGGGCATCACGAGCGACGTCCCGGAAAATTCACTTATTATGGGTTATCCTCATATGCCTCACAAGGAATGGGCAAGGCTCCAGGGTTATCTGAGAAGGTTGCCGAAATTATTCAAAACGATGAAAGGTATTGAGAAAAAACTCCACCTGGAGGATTCAAATGGTTGAGATAAATGAGATCCTGAAGCTTTTACCCCATAATTATCCTTTTTTGCTTGTGGACCGGGTGCTCGAATGGGAGCCCGAGAAGAAGATCACGGCACTCAAGAACGTAACTTTCAATGAGCCCTTCTTTCAAGGCCATTTTCCGGGCAAACCCATAATGCCCGGGGTCCTTATTGTAGAGGCAATGGCACAGGCTGGCGGCGTTCTTGCGTTCAAGAGCTTTCCCGACAAGACGGGATCTGTTTTCTTTATCGGCATCGATAACGCTCGATTCAGAAAACCCGTAGTGCCCGGCGACCAATTGAAGCTTGTCCTTGAGGTAGTAAAGCATAAGAGGGACATATGGGTCTTCGAGGGGGTTGCGACGGTCGACGATGATGTGGTCGCAGAGGCAAAAATCATGGCTATGCTGAAAAAGGAATAGCCCGGCCCGCACCAGGAGTTCGCAGCCGGTTAAAGTACTCGAATTTATCGCGGATAAGGAGAAGATATTGATAGATTCAACGGCAATAATTCACAAAAATGCGGAGATCGATCCGGAGGCCCATGTAGGGCCATATTGTGTCGTGGAACAGAAAGTGAAGATAGGCAAGGGGACCACCCTCCTGTCCCACGTAGTCGTTCAGAAAGGCACCACCATAGGCGAAGGATGTACTCTCAGCCCCTTTGCCTCGATAGGAGGCCCTCCTCAGGACGTATCCTATAAGGGGGAAGAGACTTCCCTTGTTATCGGCGACAATAATATGATTAAGGAATACGTGACCATAAACCGCGGCACGGAGCACGGCGGGGGCGTCACCACGGTGGGAGATAATAATTTCATTATGGCTTATGCCCATATTGCCCATGACTGCAAAGTGGGAAATCATATAATCATGGCGAACTGCGCGACTCTTGCCGGTCATGTGGAAATCGCCGATTACGTGATATTCGGGGGCCTTTGTGCGATTCACCAGTTTTGCCGGGTAGGGCAATTCGCCTTCATCAGCGGGGTCACCGGAGTACCTAAGGATGTACCGCCTTTTGTCATCGCGGCAGGCGATCGGGCGAAATTATATGGATTAAACGTGGTCGGTCTGGAGCGGCGTGGTTTCACAAAAGAAGAGATTACCCATTTAAAAAGGGCTTACCGCATAATTTTCAGGTCGTCCCTGCCTCTCAGCACATCCCTCAAGATCGTGCAGGAGGAGTTTTCGGAGGAAAAGGGGCGCGTCCAAGACCTGATCGATTTTATTAAATCTTCCAAGAGGGGCATATGTCGCTGAGAATCGCGCTCATAGGCGCGGGCCATATGGGCAGAATCCATCTGCAGAAACTGGCTGCCATGGACGGGGTGACGGTTTCGGGAATAGCGGATACGGACCGGGTGAGGGCAGCCGAACTCTCCGAACAGTACGCGCTCCCTTTTGTCGATGATTACCATGCATTGCTCGGCAACTCCGACGGTGTGGTCGTCTCGACGCCCACTGAAGCGCACTATGAGATCGGGAGAGCTTTTCTTGCAGGAGGGGCCCATCTTTTCATGGAAAAGCCGATCACGTCGGAGACGTCCCAGGCCCGGGAACTGATCCAACTCGCAAAAGAAAAGGGGCTGGTCTTCCAGGTCGGCCATCTCGAGCGGTTCAACCCGGCCTTTACGAAGGCCGCGGCCCTGGTAAAGGCGCCTCTTTATATTGAGACCCGCAGGGTGAGTCCTTTTACGGGCAGGTCTACGGATATCACCGTCATCCTCGATCTGATGATCCACGACATCGACCTGGTCCTTTCTCTGGCGCGCAGTCCTGTGAAAGAGGTGAAAGCCCAGGGTATGGCGTTCGTCAGTGAAAAGCTCGACATGGTGAATGCGCGGCTTGAATTCGAAAACGGCTGTGTGGCGAACCTCACGGCAAGCCGGGTGGCGAGCGAGCGCGAGCGGACCGTGGCGGTTTTCGAGGGTCGGCGATATTTTTGCGCGGACCTTATGGAGGGCAGGCTCACGACCGCTTCCACGGATGAGAAAGGCGGCATGGAGACTGTCGTGTACGAAGGTCTTAAAGGTGATGCCGTTAACCTCGAGCTTATGGAATTTATGGCAGCCATAAGAGGAGAGGCCAAGCCGAGCGTCACGGGCGAGGACGGGCTCAACGCCCTGGTGCTCGCAGACCTCATCGATCAACACATTGATAAGCGACGCTCAATCTAGGGATTTCAACAACAAAATTCTCCTCATTGCAGGCGAGCTTTCGGGCGAAATCCATGCTCTTCGCCTGGTGCAGGCGATCAGACAATCCCTGTCAGCCGAATTCACTGGAATAGGCGGCGCGAGACTTGCGGAAGAAGGCGTGAACATCATCTATGATTACAAAAACATCTCTCTCACGGGGTTGAGCGAAGTTGTCACGAAGCTCAAGTATATCAGGGAGGCATACCGGACGCTGAGGCGGCATATGGCGGACGAACGGCCATCCCTCCTTATTCTCGTCGATTTTCCGGGATTTAATTTAAGAGCAGCCCGCCTCGCCAAAGAGTACAATATCCCTGTGGTTTATTTCATTCCCCCTCAGATCTGGGCATGGAGAAAATCACGGATTGCACAGATAAAGAAATATGTGGACAAGGTAATCTGCATTCTGCCGTTCGAAAAGGACCTTTATGAGCGGCACGGTATTGATGTCACCTACATCGGCCACCCCTTTGCCGCTTCAGTGAAACCAAGTATGGAAAAGGCGGAATTCCTCCGCATGGTAGGGGCCGATAAGGGTTCCCCCCTGGTCACCCTTATGCCGGGGAGCAGGACGAATGAAATCGAAAAGCTGATGCCCCTTATGGAAAAGGTGGCGGAGCAATTGAAGAAATCATTTCCCGGGATCAAGGCGCTCCTTCCGGTTGCGGAGAATCTGGACGATATGCTGATCCGAAAGTACCGGGGGAACGAGACCATTATTCCTTTCAAAGGCCGCTCCCACGACGCACTTGCCGCCTGCGACATTGCCATAATGGCTTCGGGAAGCGCCACGCTGGAGGCCGCCATTCTCGGAGCGCCCACCATAGTGGTGTACAAGATATCCGCCCTTTCTTACGCCGTCGCGAAGATGATCGTAAAGGTCTCCCACATCAGCCTGCCTAATATCATTATGGAAGAGGAAGTCTTTCCCGAATTTATTCAACGCTTAAAAGTTGAGGATATTGCGGAAAAGGCGATCTATATGTTAAAAAATGGAAGAAAATCCCTTCAAGGGAAGACAGAGGAAATAAGAAGGAAGCTCGGTACCTACGATTCTTACGGTATGGCAGGAGAATCGGTGGTCCAATTCCTGAAGGAAAAATATGGCGTTATATCTTAGGCTGCTCGGATTCTTAAAACCCTACCGCGTGAAGCTCGTTTTTGCCATGGTCTTTATGGCACTGGTGGCGGGAACGAACGGACTCACCGCGTACGTGGTAAAACCTGTCCTCGATAATATCTTCTTCGAAAAAAATGCGGACATGCTCCTTCTCATACCCTTCGGCGTGGTGAGCCTCTATTTGGCCAAGGGCTCCTTCACTTATGTGCAGGCATATCTTATGGGTTATGTGGGGCAGCGGGTCGTCACGGACCTCAGAAACCTCGTCTTCGACCGGCTCCAGCGGCAGCCCCTTTCTTTTTTCGATAAGACTCCCACGGGCGTGAGCATATCGCGAATCATGAATGACGTGACTCTTGTGCAGACCAGCGTATCAGAGGCGTTCACGGCGGTCCTTCTCGATGCCTTCAGTATCGTGGGCCTTATTTTCGTCGTCTTTTACCGGGACTGGAAACTTGCAGTTATCGCCTTCGTTGTCCTCCCCTTCGCTATTTATCCGATTGTATCTTTTGGAAAAAGGTTAAGAAAGATCAGCACCAGGACGCAAAAATCTATAGCCAAACTCACCAATTTTCTTCATGAGACCATCACCGGTCAGAGAATCGTGAAAGCCTTTTCCATGGAAGAATATGAAAATGAACGATTCGGCAAGGAAAATGACGACCTCTTCCGGATCAACATGAAACGACATAAAGTGCGGGCTCTCTCCCACCCGGTCATGGAGCTTTTAGGAGGGATCGCCATGGCAGCGATCATCTGGTACGGGGGCAAAGAAGTAATCTCCGGGAATTCGACGCCCGGCAATTTCTTTTCTTTCACCGCCGCCCTCCTCATGCTTTATGAACCGATAAAGAGGCTCAACAGGGAGAACCATAACATTCAGCAGGGGCTTGCCGCGAGCCAGCGCGTATTCGAGATCGTGGACCGGGAGCCGGAGATCCGTGAAAAAGATAATGCGATCGAAATGGAAAGGGTCCAGGGCGTCATCGAATTCAAAGGGGTCCATTTCCAGTATGATGAAAAAAAGGTGCTCAATGGGATCGATCTCAGGATCAGTAAAAACGAGATCATTGCCGTGGTGGGAAAGAGCGGCGTAGGCAAGACGACCCTCGCAAACCTCGTGCCCAGATTTTATGACGTGACGGAGGGGATGATCGAGGTAGACGGCATCGATGTCCGGGATGTGACTTTAAAGTCCCTGAGAAAGAACATCGCCCTTGTGACGCAGGATGTGATCCTCTTCAACGATACGATCCGGAATAATATCGCCTATGGTGGCATACCTGATGATGAAGGCATCGAGAAAGCCGCAAGAATGGCTTTTGCTCATGATTTTATCCTGAGACAGCCCAAGGCTTACGATACCATGGTGGGTGAAAAGGGGATGCGCCTGTCGGGGGGGCAAAAACAGAGGATCGCCATCGCGAGGGCCCTTTTCAAGAACGCACCGATCCTGATACTCGATGAAGCGACAAGCGCCCTCGACGCGCAATCGGAGATGGAAGTACAGAAAGCATTCGAGAACCTGATGAAGGGGAGGACGACTATCATTATCGCCCACCGGCTTTCCACCGTAATGAATGCCGATAGAATTATAGTCGTGGAAGCGGGATTGATAGTACAGCAGGGGACCCATCAGGAGCTTATATCGTCCGAAGGTCCTTATAGCGACCTTTACGAAATGCAGTTCAGGGATGGCCCCCAGAAGAAGGTGGTAAACTTAGGAAAGAGGGTTCAAAATGTCTAAACGATTGAAGCGTATGCTCATGCTCCAAGTACTGCCGCCGCTCATCTATCTTTTCCTCCTCTTCCTCAGGGCAACGTCGAGGATAGGGTATGTGTACAGCGACTCATTCCGCGCAATCTGGGAAAAAGGCGAGAATGTGATCGTCTGTTTCTGGCATGGAAGGCTGCTCATGATGCCTTTTGCCAATAAAAGAGGTAAAGGGAAGGTACTCATAAGCAGGCACCGGGACGGGGAGTTTATCGCGAGAGTAATGGGATATTTCAACCTCGGCACCATCCGGGGTTCTTACCGGAAAGGCACGGTCTCCTCTCTCAGGGAGATTATCCACGATTTGAGAGACGGTTTTGATGTGGCCATAACTCCCGACGGTCCGAAGGGGCCTCGTTTCAAGGTGAAGCCGGGCATCGTGGAGCTGGCGAAACTTACGGGAAAGCCCATAGTGCCCCTCACTTACGGAGCGTCTAAAAAAAAACTTTCAATTCCTGGGACAGGTTTGTTGTCCCCCGCCCATTTTCAAGGATACTGATAGTCTGGGGCGATCCCATTTTTATTCCCAGAAATGAGACAGCGGAAGGTGTCGAAGCGAAAAGGATCGAGCTTGAGGAGAGACTCGTCTCCCTGACCGAGAAGGCGGACGAAATGGCATGTGCAAAATAATCTACAACCTCCTCATCCATATCTGCCTGCCTTTTTTCGTGCTCTTTGCCCTCACCCGTCCCAAAATGAGGAAAAACCTCCGGGAAAGGCTTATTCCGGACGCTGTTCCGCCCCACATCGCCGGGGCCTTGTGGATACACGGCGCATCCGTGGGGGAAGCGGTAATCGCGGAAAACCTCGCGAACTACATGGATGACCGGGAAAAGACGCAAGATTTCCTCATTACCGTCAATACCTTTTATACGAGAGATCTTCTCCGCGCCAGATCCCATGACCGAAGATGCATCCGGTCCCTTCCCTTTGACCTGCCCTGGTCATTGGGACGTTTTCTCGGCGCCGTCTCTCCCGGGGCCCTCATAATAGTGGAGACGGAGATCTGGCCGAACCTTATATGGATTGCGAAAAAACGGAATATACCTGTCATCATCATCAACGGCAGAATTTCGGATGGAACCCTGAGACAATATAAGCGGCTCTCCTTCTTCATGAAACACGTATTTTCCGGGGTGAGCCTCGTCCTCGCCCAGTCGGAGGAACATAGAGAGAGGTTTATATCTATCGGCATGGACCCCGCAAAAGTGCTCACGGCAGGGAATATGAAATATTACAGGGAACTGAAAGACGGAGCACCCGGCCCTTCCAGGGAAAAGGCGATTACCTTCGGGAGCATAAAAGAGAAGGAGCTTGAAATCCTCCTTCCCGTCATTCGAAAGCTAAGGGAGCGCTTCAGAGAACATCGCATATTTATTGCCCCCAGAGAACTCCATCTTGTTACGGTCCTCGAGGAGCAGTGCGCGGAGTCGTTTAATGTGATGAGGTACTCGGTCTTCAGGGGCCTTCCCGACGCAAGGCCTGAAATCGTCATAGTGGATACAATAGGAGACCTTCCGGCCATTTACGGGAGGAGCGAAATCGCTTTTGTGGGAGGAAGCCTTGCGCCTTATGGCGGACAGAACATGCTCGAGCCCCTGTTTTTCGGAACTCCCGTACTTTTCGGGCCTTATGTGGAGAACTTCCGCGAGATCGCGGCCGAAATAGTCGCGCAGGGCGCCGGGGTCACAGTTGAGAGCGGCGACGAGCTTTTTCAGATTATGAGCAATATTCTTGGCGATCATATGCTTCGGGAGAAAATGGCGCGCGAAGGCAGGGCTATCATTGCCCATCAGAAAAAGGTGATGGAACGTATAGCCGGAGCTGTCAGGGAGGTGGT